>JAKFVZ010000321.1 GCA_021732965.1 Reyranella sp. | reverse complement strand
GCTGGAGTGCACGCTGGAGCCGGTGGCCGCCGCCATCACCAGGTCGATCTCCATCCCGACCATCGGCATCGGCGCCTCGCCCGCCTGCGACGGGCAGATCCTGGTGTCGGAGGACGTGTTCGGCCTGTTCAGCGATTTCACCCCGCGGTTCGTGAAGCGCTACGCCGAACTCGGCGGAAAGATCTCCGAAGCCGCCGCCGCCTATTCAGCCGACGTGAAGGCCCGTCGTTTTCCCGCGATGGAGCATTGCTTCCTGCCCAAATCCGGTGGTCAATCCCGTTCCTAGGGAGGAAGCGACCGGATGGAGAGTTTCGATTACGTGATCGTGGGCGCCGGTTCGGCGGGCAGCGTGCTCGCCAGCCGGTTGAGTGAAGACCCGAACGTCACGGTCTGCGTACTGGAAGCCGGGCCGCGCGACTGGCATCCCTTCATCCATATCCCGGCTGGCTTCATGTACACGCTGGTCGATCCCAAGGTGAACTGGCTCTACAAATCCGAGCCCAGCGAATGGACCGGCGGCCGGGCGATCGCCGCACCGCGCGGCAAGACGCTGGGTGGCTCCAGCTCGATCAACGGCCACATCTACAATCGCGGCCAGCGCCTCGACTTCGACGGCTGGGCGCAGCGCGGCAATCGCGGCTGGGGCTATTCCGACGTACTCCCCTACTTCCGCCGCAGCGAGCATCGTATGGCGGGCGATGCCGACCCGACCTTCCGCGGCAACGAAGGCAACCTGCCGATCACCGACCTCGAATGGCGCGATCCCCTGTGCGAAGCCTTCATCGAAGGCGCCGTCGAGCAGGGCATCCCGCGCAATCCGGACTATAACGGCACGAAGCAGGCGGGCGTGAGCTACGTCCAGCGCATCATCCGGAACGGCCGCAGGGTCAGCGCCGCGCGTGGTTATCTCCATCCCGCCATGTCGCGGCCCAACCTCACGGTGCGCACCCATGCACAGGCGACCTCGGTCGTGCTCGAGGGCAAGCGCGCGGTCGGCGTTCGCTACCGCAAGGGGGGCCGCAACGGCACGCCGATGGAAGTGCGCGCCCGCAGGGAAGTGATCCTGAGCGGCGGCACGGTGAACTCGCCGCAGCTCCTGCAGATTTCGGGCATCGGCCCCGCGCCGCTGCTGAAGTCGCTCGGCATCGAGGTGAAGCACGAGCTGGCCGGCGTCGGCGAGAACCTGCGCGACCATTACGCGCCGCGCTTCGTCGCCCGTGTGAAGAACGCCACCAGTATCAACGAGCGCTCGAAGGGTCTGCGCCTGGCCGGCGAGATCCTGAAATACGTCACGACGCGCAAGGGCCTGCTGACGCTCAATCCGACGCTGATCTACGTCTTCTGGAAATCCGACGAGAGCATCGAGAACTACGACCTGCAGCTCACCTTCACCCCGGCGAGCTACAAGGAAGGCGTTCAGTCGACGCTCGACGATTTTCCCGGCATGACCATCGCCTCATGGCAACAGCGCCCCGATTCGATCGGCTACGTTCGTGCCCGTTCCGCCGATCCGTTCGAGCATCCCACCATCCAGCCGAACTACCTCGACGCCGAGAGCGACCGTCGCGTACTGCTGGCCGGCATGAAGCTGGCGCGGCGCCTGATCGGCTCCAGGGCTCTCAGCAAATACTACGACCGCGAGGAGTTTCCCGGGTCGGAGAAGCAGTCGGATGCCGAGCTGCTGCAGGCCGCCAAGGAACGCGGCACGACGACCTTCCATCTGATGGGCTCGTGCCGCATGGCGCCAGACAGCGACCCGACAGCCGTCGTCGACGATCAGCTTCGCGTGCGTGGCCTCGAAGGACTGCGCGTGGTCGATGCCTCGATCATGCCAACCATGCCTTCGGCCAACCTCAACGCCTCGGTGCTGATGATCGCCGAGAAGGCGGCCGACATGATCCGCGGCAAGCAGCCGCTCGATGCGACGATGCTGAAGGACTGATGGCCGAAGAGGCCGCCATCGACGCCCTCTCCGCGCTGGTGCCGGCAACGCTGCGCGCGCTGCACGCCATCGAGTTCGCGACCCGTCATCTGTCGCCGCACACCCTGCCGCAAATCCTCGAAGCCCTGGCCGGCCGCAACGACGATCTTGGCCCTGCTCTCGCCACCTCGCGCGCCCTCGACTGGCCAACGCGATTGGCCCCGGTGCGCGATCATCTGGAACGGGCGGCGGTGTTTGCCGGCGAGGCGATCAAGGGCCTGCTCGCCGCGCCCGAGGCGCCGCAGCCGATCGTCGCGGCCTATCGCGCCCTGCGCGGCTACCCGCGCGCCTGCGAGTCCCTCTATCCCCTGTCGCCGTATCTCCGGCCCGTCAGCAACTTCTTCCTCGAACAGGATGCGCGCGGCGACGCCGACCTGCAGGCGCGCATCGCTGCCGCCGATCCGACGCGCGAGGGCGTGGGCTTCATGCACATCGCCGGACCGTCGGGAACGCGCGGCGCCTTCTCGCTCTACGTCCCTGAGTATTACGACGCCGCTAAGAGCTGGCCGCTGGTCGTGGCGCTGCATGGCGGCAGCGGCAATGGCGGCGCCTTCCTGTGGAGCTGGGTGCGCGAGGCGCGTACGCGCGGCTTCATCGTGCTGGCGCCGACGGCGGCGGGCTCGACCTGGTCGCTGATGGAGCCGGAGATCGACGGGCCGCGCGTCGACCGCATGGCCGAGGATGTGGCCAACGACTGGAACATCGACTGCTCGCGCCAGCTTCTCACCGGCATGAGCGACGGCGGCACCTTCACCTATGTGATCGGCCTGCGCGGCGACTGCCGATTCACGCACCTCGCGCCGGTCGCCGCCAGCTTCCATCCGATGCTGATGACCTTCGCCGACGCGGATCGCCTTCGTGACCTGCCGGTTCACATCATCCACGGCACGCAGGACTGGATGTTCCCGCCGGAGATGGCCCAAGGCGCACAGCGCGCGCTGGAGCAGGCTGGCGCCGACGTAACCTATCGCGAGATCGCCGACCTCTCGCACACCTATCCGCGCGACGAGAATGCACGGATCCTCGACTGGTTTCTCGCACCACCCTCATCCTGAGGAGCTGTGCGCAGCACGGCGTCTCGAAGGATGGGCAACAGACGTGGTGCGTGTGCCCACCCTTCGAGACGCGCTCCTTCGGATCGCTCCTCAGGGTGAGGTCACTGTTGGAAAGCGATGTGATTCTTTCTCGATGAGAAAGACTTTAGGGACGACGATCCTCGTCCGCTCCAACCGGCGACAGGACGCCGGTCGTGACAGGCGGCGGCACGGCCTTTCCGGCGAGACGCAGGGTGCGCTCCAGCAGCAACTCGTAGAGCGGCCGGCCACCCAGCGCCTGCGAGACCGCGTTGGCCGTCACGCAGGTCACGATCAGCGGCAGGATGAGCGCGTAGCCGTTGGTCAGTTCGGCGGCCAGCACGACGCCCACCAAGGGCGCGCGGATGGAGGCGGAGAACAGGCCGCCCATTGCGGCGATCACGAAAGCCGCGCCCGCCAGTGGCGGCAGCGGCATGAACGTCTGGAGCAGCCATGCGGCGATCAGGCCCACCGTGGTGGCAAGCGTCAGCAGGGGCGCGAAGATGCCGCCAGGGACACCGACCGGATAGCTCAGCATCACGCCGACGAAGCGCAGCAGGCAGAGCAGCAGCAGCGTCGTGATCGGCAGGTTCGCGGTCACGAGGCCCGGGATCAGCAGTTCGCCGCCGCCGACGGCCTGCGGCAGCACGAGCGCCAGCGCGCCGATGGCGGCGCCGACCACGAGCGCCGGCACGAACGGCACCTTCCGGAACGTCGTCCCCACCCAGTCGAGCAGGAAGAGCAGTGTCTTGTTGAACACGATGCCCAGCCCGCCGAGGAACACGCCCAGCGCCAGGAAGGCCGGCAGCATCGACAGCGGCATCTCCGCATTGTCGAGCCTGAGCTGCGGCGCCGTGCCGCCCACCAGCTCCATGCCGATGGCGCTGGCGGTCGAGGCGATGATGACGGCGGTGTAGGAGCGCAGCGTGTAGCGGAACTGCTTGCGCGTCTCCTCGATCACGAAAAGGATCGCCGCCAGCGGCGCATTGAAGGCGGCGGCGAGGCCAGCCGCGGCGCCGGCCGCCAGCAGGCCACGCAACTCCACCTCGCTGAGCTTCAGGCGCTCGGCAATCGCCTGCGCAATCGACGCGCCCATGTGAATGGTCGGCCCCTCGCGCCCCGCCACGAGACCGGACGAGAGCGCCAGCACGCCGCCCATGAACTTCACCGGCAGGACGCGCCGCCAGCGTACCTCGCGCAGGCCCTCCATGGCGCGTTCGATTTCCTGCACGCCACTGCCGGCCGCCTCGGGCGCGACGAGACGCGTGAGAAAGAAGGCCCCGAGCAGGGCAAGCGCGGCAATCGCGGCCGCTGCGGCAAGGGTGAGCGCTCCCGGTCCCATGCAGGCCATCAGCCACGACGGCCAACGGACGAGCGTATCGACGACGAGATGGAAGCCGGCACCCAGGACACCGGTGGCCAGCCCGCACAGGGCCGCCAGCGCATACAAGGCGGCATCGGAGATCGATTGGCCCGCCGGTCGATCTCCTGAAGTCACGCGCCCCCTCCGATGATGAGTGGCAATAATGCCCGGCGAGGACGGGGTGTCAAAGCGTCAGCGCGTGAAGACCACGTCGGAAAGGTCGCTGCGCACTTCCCAGTGATGCCGTTCGAGTTCGGGATCGAGATGCTCCTCGGCCGGGAAGCCGAGGCAGAGATAGGCGACGAGGTTCCAGCCGGCCGGCACGTCGAGCGCCTGCGTCACCTTCTTCGGATCGAGGATCGAAACCCAGCCCATGCCGATCCCATCGGCGCGAGCCGCGAGCCACAGGGTCTGGATGGCGGCCACGACCGAGTAGTGCAACGTCTCGGGCATGGTTTGTTGTCCCAGACCGCTGCCGGTATGCGTGCCGTCGTCGGAGAAGACCGCGAGATGAACTGGCGCTTCCTTGAGGCCGGCGAGCTTGAGCCCGGCATAGATCGCATGCTTCTCGCCGCCATAACCGGCCAGTGCCTTCTCGTTGGCCTGCGTGAAACTCTCGACCACGGCGCGCCGGCGCTCGGGCGATTCGACGTGCACGAACCGCCACGGCTGGCTGAGGCCGACCGACGGGGCGTGACTGGCCACTTCGAGCAGCGTGTCGATGCGCTCGCGCGCCACCGGATCGGTGCGGAAGCGCCGCACGTCGCGCCGCCACAGGACGAGCTGGCGAAACTCGGCCCGGAAGGCCGCGTCGAAATCGGGATTCGTCATCAACTCCACCGATCGATTGCATGAAAGAACGTGCCGCTCACGGAGCCGCGTTGCGCACCCGCTTCCGGCACCGCCGCTCCGGTCGCATCGCGACATTCGACGAGCGGCTCATCACCTGTCGACAGGATGCTGGCATAGTGGAATTCGTGGCCGGCCACTTCGTCGCCTTCGGCACCCAGCACACCGTCCGCCAGGAGACGGGCACGACGATAGCCCAGATGCAGGCGGCGCTTGGCGAACGAGGTCTCGACGTTCAGCAATCCGAGCATCGCGTGTCGCGTGCCGGTCGCATCCAGAAGACCCTGCCCCAGCACCATGTAGCCGCCGCACTCCCCGTGGACCGGCACCGACTTCATCGCCAGCGCTCTGACACCAGCGGCAAAACGGCCGGCAGCCGCGAGCGTTCCCGCATGCAGCTCGGGATAGCCGCCGGGCAGCCAGACCATGTCGGCTTCCGCAGCAGGCGCTTCGTCGGCCAGCGGCGAGAACGGCAGGATTTCCGCGCCCGCCCTGCGCCAGCTTTCCAGCAGATGCGGATACATGAACGAGAAGGCGCGATCCTGGGCCAGCGCGATGCGCTGGCCGGGGGGCGGCAGGCCGGGCGCAGCCCCTGCCGCGTTTGCCCGGGCCGTGCGCGCGCTCGCTTCGATGGCGTTCAGGTCGAGCGACGCTTCGACCGTATCGGCGAGCCTGTCGAGACGGCGCACGATGTCGGGTAGTTCGACGGCCTGCACGAGGCCGAGATGTCTCTCCGGCAGGGAAAAACCCGCATTCGACGGCAGCGCGCCAAACAGCTTCAGGCCGGCGCGTTCGAGACCCGGCGTGATCATGCCGACATGCCGTGCGCTTGCAGCACGATTGAGGATGACGCCGGCGATCTCGACGTCGTCGCGATAGCGCGCAAGACCGCTCGCGATGGCTGCCGCCGTCTCGGCCTGGCCCGACACGTCGAGTACCAGCGCCACGGGCCATCCCGTCAACGCCGCGAGATCGGCCGTCGCACCGCGTGCCGTCTGTCCCGGTTCGGCCACGCCGTCGAACAGGCCCATCACACCTTCGACGACCACGAGGTCGGCCGAACCGCCATGACGGGCCACGAGTCCGGCAAGTGTCCCCGGCGACATCGCCCAGGTATCGAGATTGAAGCTCGGACGGCCGGTCGCCGCCGTGTGGAAGGCTGGATCGATGTAGTCCGGCCCGCACTTGAAGGGCTGCACCGTGCGGCCGCGTCGTGCCAGCGCACGGATCAGGCCCGAGGCGATCGTGGTCTTGCCGGCACCCGAGCGCGCCGCCGCGACGATCAGCCCGCGCGGCTTCTCGCTCATGACCAGCCGACCATCGACGCGAGCACCTCCTTGCGCAACGCGGCGATCTCTCCGATGACGGCAATGCAGGGCGAGCCGATACCGTGATGCTGCGCGTCCGCCGCCAGCGCATCGAGGCGGCTTTCGACGATGCGCTCACCATCGACAGTCGCCGACTGGATCAGCGTCGCGGGTGTTTCGGCTGCAAGTCCGCCCCGTTGCAGCGCCGCCACGATCTCCTCGAGCTGCGTCATCGGCATGTAGAGAATGAGTGGCTGGCCGAGCCGCCCCAGGGCTTCCCAATCGGCGGTCGACTGCCCCTCGGCGCGATGGCCCGCCGCCAGCACGACGGCATGGTTGGTATCGCGCGAGGTCGCGGGAATGCCGACAAGAGCGGCGCCGGCAAGCCCTGCCGTCAGGCCGGGGATGATTCGAAAGCGCAAGCCTGCCTCGCACAGCGCCGTCACTTCCTCCCAGCCGCGCCCGAACACGAAGGGATCGCCGCCTTTCAGCCGCAGCACGCGCCGTCCGGCCCGCGCCCGCTCGATCAGCAGCGCGTTGATCTCACCCTGCTTCGGCGAAGGCTTGCCGCCGCGCTTGCCCGCCGGCAGCAGCACCGCGTCCTTGCGCGCCAGACGCAGCACGCGCGGATCGACCAGCGCATCGTGCACGATATCGTCGGCTACCGTCACGGCATGCAGCGCCAGCACCGTGAGGAGCCGCGGATCGCCGGGACCGGCGCCAGCCAGCCACACTTCTCCCGGTGGGAATTCCGGCAGGTCGGGGAAACCGTCCAGCTTCACGCGCCACGGCCCCGGAAGCGCCTCTGATAGGCGGCGTCGTAAAGCGCGCTGTTCCGGAATTCGCGTGCACCCAAGACCTTGCCTACGAGGATCAACGCGGTGCGCTCGATCGGCGCCTTCGCCACTTCATCCGCGATCGTTCCGAGCGTGGCGCGGATCACGCGCTCGTCGGGCCAGGTCGCACGATAGACGATGGCCGCGGGGCAGTCGGACCCGTAATGCGGCGTCAGTTCCGCGACGATCCCGTCGAGCACATGGATCGAGAGATGCAGCACGAGCGTGGCGCCGGTCGCGGCGTAGGAAGCGAGCTTCTCTCCCCCAGGCATCGCCGAGGCGCGGCCGGAGGTCCGCGTCAGCACCACGGTCTGCGCCACTTCGGGCAAGGTGAGTTCCTGTCCCAGCGCGGCGGCCGCGGCCGCGAATGAAGGAACGCCCGGCGTCACCGTGTAGGGAATTCCCTCTGAATCGAGGCGGCGAAGCTGCTCGCCGAGCGCGCTCCAGATCGACAGGTCGCCGGAATGAAGGCGCGCCACATCCTGCCCGGCATCGGTCGCACGGCGGCATTCCGCGACGATCTCGTCGAGCGACAGCGGTGCGGTATCGACGATGCGCGCGCCCCGCGGGCAATGGTCGAGCAGCGCCTTCGGCACCAGCGAGCCGGCATAGAGGCAGACCGCGCAGCGCGCGATCAGATCGCGCCCGCGCACGGTGATCAGGTCCGGCGCGCCCGGGCCTGCGCCAATGAAATGGATGGTCATCGTCCCTCTCCGATGGCGATGGCGCAGGTTGCGCGCTCGGTCGCTACTCGCGTGCCCAGCAACCGGCCTTCGCGGCCCGCCACCACCAGCGCCGACGCCTCGGCGATCGACGGCAGTCCCTTGGCCTTCAACACCAGCTTCGACGCTGTAAGCACCCGTCCCGCGACACGATCGAGATCGTCGACCGTGCAGGCGACCAGCCTCACGGAAAGCCGGCGCGCCACTTCGGCGAAGACCGGATCGGTCGCCTTCTCCGATTCGGTCGCGACCGAATCGAGGCGCTCCACCGGCAGGTCGAACATGCCGAGCGCCATGCGCACCACCCGCTCGATCTCGTCGGCCGACGTCTCGCGCCGGCAGCCCACGCCCGCGACGATCATGGCTTCCCCGCCCGCCATTGAGTGACGGGAGCCGCGTGGCGCCAGACGAAGACGCTGCCGCTCCCGGCGCGGCCGGCCTTGGCGACCTGCAGCCGCGTGATCTCGCCCCCATGCCGCTGGAAGCAGTCGATCAAGCGCGCCTCCGACTGCAACGACACGGCGTTGGCAACGATGCGCCCACCGGGCTTCAATGCATTCCAGGCCGCGTCGAGCAGGCCGGGATCGGACAGGCCGCCGCCGGCGAAGATCGCGTCGGGCGCCGGCAATCCGTCGAAAGCCGCCGGCGCCGGCTTCCGCACGATCTGCAGGTCGGGCGTGCCGAGAGTCGCGGCGTTGCGCGCCGCCCGCGCCGCTCGCTCCGCGTCCTCCTCGATGCCGATGGCACGCAGCGAGGGATGGCGCAGCAGCCATTCGATGGCGATCGAGCCCGCGCCCAGACCGACATCCCACAGCAGCTCGCCCTGTCGCGGCGCCAGGGAAGAAAGCGTCACCGCGCGAATGTCGCGCTTGGTCAGCTGACCGTCATGCTCGAACAATGAATCGTCGAGACCGGGCGCCAGCGTCACGATCTTCGCATCGGCCGCGGCGGCGACCTGGAGCGCAATGATGTTGAGGGCAGCGACCTCCGTGAGACCGAATGACTGCGCTGCCGCAGAACGGATGCGCTCGCGTGTACCACCCAGCGCTTCCAGGACCGTGAGCGTCGAGGCGCCCATGCCGCGCGCCGTCAGCAACTGGGCAAGACGAGATGGCGTTGCGCCATCCCATGACAAAGCGAGAATGCGCGCGCCGGGCTGGAGATGGCGCACGATACCTTCCAGCGCGCGGCCGTGCAGACTGACCAATGCGACGTCCTGCAACGACCAGCCCAATCGGGAGGCGGCGAGGCTGAACGACGAGGGCTGCGGCTGGCAGATCGTCTCGTCGGCGGGAACCGACCGCAGCAGCATGTCGCCGACACCGTAGTGAAACGGATCGCCGCTCGCCAGCACGACAACTGGCCGGCCGCGCATCGCCAGAATGTCACTCATTGCGCCGGCAATCGGGCTGGGCCATGCGATAGCCCGGCCACGGATCAGATCACCCGCGAGCTCCAGGTGACGCTTGCCACCCACCACCAGCTCTGCCGACGACACGAGTTGGCGCGCCACGGAAGACAGACCGTCGATCCCATCCTCACCGAGGCCGACGATGGACAGCCACCGCGTAGCCGGGCAGGTTGCGTCCCCGCTCGTCATCGCCCGGCCCCGACATGCGCGTTCTCATCCTCGGCGGCACCACCGAAGCCTCCGCGCTGGCCCGTCGGCTCGCCGACGACACGCGTTTCGAGGCGACGCTGTCGCTGGCCGGCCGCACGACGCAGCCCGCGCCGCAAGCCTTGCCGACGCGCATCGGTGGCTTCGGCGGAATCGATGGACTCGTGCGCCATCTGCGCGACGAGAAGATCGTGGGCGTCATCGACGCGACCCATCCTTATGCCGCCCAGATGTCGGCCCATGCCGTCGCCGCCTGCGGCCAGGCCGCCGTTCCGCTGGCTTCGCTGGTCCGCGCGCCCTGGATGCGACAGGCCGGAGACGACTGGATCGAAGCGGTGGATACCCGAGCCGCGGCCAACGCCATCGGTCACGATCCACGGCGCGTGTTCCTGGCGATCGGCCGGCAGGAACTGCCGGTCTTCGCCGGCGCGCCACAGCACCACTATCTCGCCCGCGTCATCGATCCGCCCGGCGACGTTGCGCTGCCGCCCAACCTGACGCTCGTGCAGGCGCGCGGTCCGTTCGATGTCGCGGCCGAGACCGCACTGCTGCGCGACCGCAGGATCGAGCTCGTCGTTTCCAAGAACGCCGGCGGCGAAGCGACCTACGCCAAGATCGAAGCCGCACGCGCGCTTGGCCTGCCGGTCATCATGATCGCGCGTCCGCACAAGCCGGCCGGCTGCGTCACGGCTTCGCCGGAAGACGCTGTTGCGTGGCTGGGTCACGTAAGGCGCTCGCTGCGCGGCGTGTAGACCCAGCGGCCGACCGTGCGGGTCGTGCTGGCACCGACGATGACCAGGGTGCGCATGTCGGCCACGGACGCATCGGCCATTGCCAGCGTTGCCGCGACCACTTTCGTTTCCGCCGTTCCCGCGGCGCGCACGAACAGGACCGGCGTCGCGCCCGACTTCACCTGCCGCAGCAGGTCGAGCGCCTTGCCGAGCTGATGCGGCCGCGCCTTCGAAGCGGGATTGTAGAGCGCGATCACGAAGTCGGCTTCGGCCGCCGCTTTCAGACGCCGCTCGATGGTCGACCAGTCCTTGAGATTGTCCGAAAGCGAGATCGCGCAGAAATCACCACCGAGCGGCGCGCCCACTTCGGCGGCCGCGGCCAGCATCGCCGTCACGCCGGGCTCCACCCGGATGTCGAGGGTACGCCAGGCCGGATCGCCTGCCTCCACTGCCTCGAAAACCGCCGAGGCCATGGCGAAGACGCCGGGATCGCCGCCGGACACCACGACGACCTGCCGTCCGGCCGCGGCGAGCGACAGCGCATGGCGCGCGCGATCGAGTTCGACACGATTGTCCGAGGCATGGCGCTGCTGGTCCGCGCGCCCCGGTGGAATGCGATCGAGGTAGGGCCCGTAGCCCACCAGATCCGATGCACGATCCAGCGCCGCGCGCGTGGCGGGCGTCATCAGATCGGCCTTGCCCGGCCCCGTTCCGACCACGGTCAAAGAGCCGCTCACAACTGCCGCCCCTGCCCCGCGATGAGGATCATCGCGAAATAGGCGCCGGCCGGCTCGCCGCACTCGGCCAGCGGCACGATGCGCTCGTCCCGCATGGTCCCGCGTTCGACATAGACCGCGCGCGACAGCAGGCCCGCCGCCTCGACGGCGCGGCGCACCTTACCGAGATTGCGGCCGAGCTTCATGATCACCGCCGCGTCGGTGGTGCGCAGCCGGTCGACCAGCTGTTCCTCGGCCAGCGTCCCCGGCAGCACCGCGAGCGTGTCATTGCCCCAGGTGATCGGCAGGTTGGCGCGCGTCCAGCAGCCCGACATGCCGGTGACGCCGGGCACGACCTCGACTGGAAAGGCCTCTGCCAGGCGCCGCCACATGTGCATGAAGGATCCGTAGAAGAACGGATCACCCTCCGCGAGAAGGCCGACCGACTTGCCCTCCTCCAGCAGAGCGGCGAGCGACGACGATGCCTTCGCGTAAAAGTCCGCGATCTGGCTCTGATAGTCGGGATGCTCGGCCGGGATCTCGTCGGTGACGGGATATTCCAGCCGCAGCTCGACGCGCTGAGGTTCCATTAGCGGCGCCACGATACGGCGCGCGTTACCCTGCATGCCCCGCTTGGCGAAGAAGGCGACCACGTCGACCGAGCGCACCAGCCCGGCCGCGCGCAGGGTGAGATAGCGCACGTCGCCCGGACCGACGCCGATGCCGTAAAGCGTTCCGCGCTCGGCCGTCCCTGCGATCGCGTCGAGGCTGGTCATTCGATGTCGCTGGCCAGCGCGTTGATCGCCGCCGCCGTCATCGCGCTGCCGCCACGCCGGCCGCGCACGATCAGAAACGGCACGCGCCCGTCGGCCGCCAGCGCCTCCTTGGATTCGAGTGCCCCCACGAAGCCCACCGGCACGCCGATCACCGCCGCGGGCGGAGTCGCACCTTCGTCGAGCATTTCGAGCAGGCGGAACAGGGCCGTCGGCGCATTGCCGATGGCCACCACGGCACCCCCCATCCGGCCGCGCCACAGCTCCATCGCCGCGGCCGAACGCGTATTGCCGAGCTTCTTCGCCAGCGCCGGGACCGAGGGATCGTCGAGCGTGCAGACGACGTCGTTGGCGGCCGGCAGACGCGCGCGCGTCACGCCGTTCGCCACCATGCGGGCATCGCACAGGATCGGCGCTCCGTTCTTCAGCGCTTGCCGCGCCGCCTGCGCAAAGCCCGGCGACATTTCGATGTCGCGCGCGACGTCAGGCATGCCGCAGGCGTGAATGACCCGCACCGCCACGCGCTCCTCTACAGGATCGAAGCGTCGGAGATCGGCTTCGGCGCGGATGATGGCAAAGGAACGGCGATAGATCTCCGCCCCGTCGCGAATGTAATCGCGTGGCTCAGCCATCGATCCGCTCCGGCAGAATCTTGCCGATGTCTTTCGACGCGACCTGCCGCTCCGCCTTGTCCCGCGTCGTACCGTTCCGGATCACGCGATAGCGGCCGTGATCGCCGACCAAGACGAGGGACGATGGTGCGGATCGCGCGCACCCCTTCTCGCAGCCCGAGACATGGATGCTGCCCTTGAAGTCCCGCGCGGCCAGACGATGCGCATCGCCGCGTGCATCGACGGTGCTCGACTCGCAGTCCGGTGCGCCCGGGCAGGCTTCGATGCGCAGCAGCGGATCGCTGTCGTCCGTCACCAGGCCGATCGCGCGCGCGCCGTCGAGCACGATCCGGCCGGCCTCCGCATCGCGCACGCGCATGTAGATCGCGCGCCAGGGAGAGAGATGCATCTCGCGCGCGCCACCGGCCGCCGCAAGCGTGGCGAGCTGCCGGAGTTGATCGGCCTGCAATCGTCCGAAAGGCGCGGCAAGACCAACCGCGCCCTCCAGCAGACCGATCCGGTGGCGGCTCGATGCGTCGAACGACGGCACAGGCGCCAACTTCGGGGTCAACGCAGACCGGATCATAGAGAACCCCGTGCTGCCCACGTCGCGCAGGCGTCTTTGGGGTCGACACCCGAGAAACGTCAGCATCGCCGCGCGCACGAGATCGGCTGCGTCACCGGCCGGGCAGGCACCGAGCCACTGCGTTCCCCTGGACGTATCGACACCAAAGGCGAAGACACCATCGACCGCACGGAGGCTGATATCGGCCCGCTCACCGGCGATGGAGAGAGGGCCATCGCCGTCGACCAGAATGCCGAACTTCGCGGGCAGTGCCCGCAGGCGGAGGTCGAAGGCCAGAAGCGGTTCGAGTTGCGCGGCAACCCGATGGACATCCGAATCGCGCTCCGTGAGAGGCGTCACCATCACGTTGCGCACGGCCTCCGACTCGGGTTCGCCGTCGAGCAGACCGAGCCGGTCGAGTTCGACCTGCAGCCCGTCGAGCCGGTCTTCGGTCAGGCCACGGATCTGCAGGTTGGCCCGTCGCGTGAGGTCGATATGGCCATTGCCCAGTCGCGCGGCGAGATCGGCCATGGCACCTGCCGCATCCAGGCTCAGGCGGCCCACGCGCGGGCGCACGCGCACGATCAACCCGTCGCCGCTCTGCATCGGCCGCAGAGCGCCGGGGCACCAGCCTTTCCTCAGGATCGCCGCGGCCGTGCTCATCTCGGGCCTTCATCGACCGGTCGCGCTGGCCGCGCAAGCCCGATCGCGCGCGACAGATCGCGTTGCACCGCGTTGCGCCGCGTCACCCAGAGACCACGATTCAGCGCATCCTCGAGACGAGCCGCGATGGCCGCGACCGCCGCCGGATTGCGCGCCGCCATGGCTTCGAGGACGGCCTCATCGGCGATCAGCGCGGCATGGGTGGCGTCGAACAGCGGGCCGGGCACGATCTCCGCCGTCGCGGCGAAGGCATAGAGCGCGTCGACCGACTGGGCGATCTCGGCCACGCCCCGGTGGCCGTGGCTCAACATGCCCTGGATCCAACGCGGGTTGGTGAGGCGGCCGCGCACGATGCGGGCGACTTCCTCCGCCAGGCGCCGGGCGCGCGGCCTGGCCGTATCGCTGGTGTCGAGGTGATAGAGTTCGGGAGCGTTGCCCAGCAGCGCCGCCGCCGCGGCGAAGCCGCCGGCAAAATCGGCGACGCCGTCGCCGTCCAGCACGTCACGCTCGCGATCGTCCTGCGGATGGACCAGCAGGTCGGCCGTCGAGATGCGCTGGCGGAATCCCTCCCCTGCGGCGCGCACCGGCTCCGCGCTGCCATAGGCATGGGTCACCGCACCCAGATAGACCTCGCCGAGATCGGCGCGTGTCTTCCAGTCGCCGTCGAGCGCCACGTCGCCGGCCTGCGCGCCGTAGCTGCCGGGCGCGGAGCCGAACACGCGTGCGAGATCCGCATCTGCACGGCGGGCGGCCGCCAGCGGATTGTCCTCGTCCGGTTCGTCGAGTTCGGCGACGCGCCGCACCGCCATGTCGAACAGCGCGATCTGCGTCTCGAAGATGTCGCGGAACAGGCCCGAGATACGCAGCGTCGCGTCGATGCGCGGCCGGTCGAGCGTGGCGAGCGGCATCACCTCGATGCCGGTGACGCGGCTCGAGGCGGCGTCCCAGACCGGCCTCACGCCGAGATAGGCCAGCGCCTGCGCGAGATCGTCGCCGCCGGTGCGCAGTGAGGCCGAGGCCCAGAGATCGATCACCAGCGCGCGCGGCGGCTCGCCATGGTCCTGCAGATAGCGCCGCACCACCTCGTCGGCGGCGCGCGCGCCGATGGCCGCTGCAGTACGGGTCGGGATGGCGCGCGGATCGATCGACGTCAGGTTGCGGCCGGTCGGCAGAACATCGGCCCGGCCGCGCGTCGGCGCACCGGCGGGACCGGGTGCAACGCGACGACCGGCGAGCGCCGCCAGCAGGCCCGCGCGCTCGCGGACGGCGCTCAGGCGGATCGGCGCATCTTCGCCGCCCATCGTGGCCGCCAGCTGCGCGATCTTCGCCTCATCCGGCAGCGTGCCGAACGCATGCAGCCCCTCGCGGATGCTCAGTTCCTTGATGTCGCAGAGATGGGCGTCGAGCTTGGCCACCGCCTCGCGGCTGGGCTCGTCCTTCACCAGACCGCATTCGGCCGCGAGCCCGCCGCTCCAGGCGCGCTCCACGATCTCGTCTTCGAGATGGCGCAGGCGGCGGCTGTCGAGCCCGTCGGCGGCGGCGTACTCCTCGATGATGGCTTCCATCTCGGCCAGCGCGCCGTGCAGTCCGGCGGCGCTGAGCGGCGGCGTCAGATGGCCGATGGTGACGGCGCCCAGCCGGCGCTTGGCCTGCACCGCCTCGCCGGGATTGTTGACGATGAACGGATAGAT
This sequence comes from Reyranella sp., assembly GCA_021732965.1. GTDB lineage: Bacteria > Pseudomonadota > Alphaproteobacteria > Reyranellales > Reyranellaceae > Reyranella. The sequence goes on along the minus strand of JAKFVZ010000321.1, from coordinate 8,512 downwards.
CACGGGCAGCGGCCCCAGCACCGCCTCGGGCCAGCAGCCGGCCGACAGTGCCAGCGCCTTGCCGGGCAGCCATTCGAGCGTGCCGTGCGTGCCGAGATGGATCATCGCATCGATCCGCTCCTGCTCGCGCAGCCACGCATAGAGCGCGACATAGGCATGTCGCGGCGGGCAGTTCATGTCGTGGTAGCCCGACTTGCGATCCTGTTGCGTGCCGCGATCGGGCTGCAGCAGCACCGTGACCTTGCCACAGCGGAGAACGGGCAGACGAAAATCTTCCGACGCCGCGCCCCACGTCTCCGCGAGGTCGCTCCGGAGCGCGTCCGGCAGAGCGGTAAGCCAGTGCCTGTATTTCTCAAGGGGTATCTCCAGCCAGTCGGCATCGCTGGCCAGCAGCCGCTCGACGTCGGCCACCTGCCAGTCGAGGCCGCCGACATCGTAGCCCTCGGCGCGCAGCAGCCTCAGGATACCGACCACGCTGGCCGGCGTGTCGAGGCCGACCGCGTAGCCGGTCCGTCCGCCGCGCGCGGGATAGTCCGACAGGACGAGCGCAAGCCGGCGTTCCTGCGCGGACGTGGCGCCGAGCTTCGCCCAGGCCGCCGCCAGCCGCGCCACATAGTCGATGCGATCGGGCTCGGGCTCGTGATGCACGCGGCCGAATTCCAGCGCCGCATCGGGTTCGGCCTCGGCCTTGAAGGAGATGGCGCGCGTCAGCAGCCGTCCGTCGAGTTCGGGAAGCACCACGTTCATGGCGAGATCGGCGGGCGCGAGCCCCCGCAGCGAGCCTTCCCAGGCCTCGCGCGCGCTGCCCGAGAGCACGACCTGCAGCACCGGCACGCCGGCGCCGTCGAGCACCGTCGTGTCGTCGTCGCGCATCGCGGAGAAGGCCGTGGTGTTCAGGACGATCGCGGGCTTGCGCTCGCGCAGAAGCGCTTCGAGCGACGTCGCCGCCGCCGGATCCTTCAGGCTGCTCACAGCCACGCCGAGGGGAGCCAGGCCGCGCGCGTCGAGCGCCTGCATCAACGCCGTGACCGGCGCGATGTCGGCGGCCATCAGGTTGGCGCGATAGAACACGACGAGGGCCATCGGCCGCATGTCATCCGCCGCACCGAGAACGGTCAGGGGGCCGATCGGCTCGGGCGGCGCCCACGCAATATCGCGGCCCAGCAGGCTCGCGGCGTAGCGCAGCGCCTGCCGCAGGTTCGCCGCGCCGCCCGCCCGGAAGTAGCCGTCGAGCCGGTCGAGGCGGTCCGGCGCGAGGGTCGAGACGGCGACCAGTCGCGGATCGGACCTGTCGTCGCCCGGCAGCGCGGCAAGCAGAACCCCGTTGTCGCGCGCCGCATCGGCAATGCGTTCGAATCCGTAGCGCCAGTAGTCGAGACCGCCCAGCCCGCGCACGATCACCAGCCGCGCTTGTGAGATCACCTGCTCGACATAAAGATCGACCGACATCGGATGGCGCAGCTTCTTGAGGCTGGCCAGCCGCAGCGTCGGCAGCAGATCGCCGTCCTGCCGCCATGCCGCCGCAAGAGCCGAGAGGTCGCTGTCGGAAAAGGAGAGCACGACGATCTCGCCCGGCGACTGAGCGAGATCGACGGCGGCGTCGGCCTCGTCGAGTGTCGCGAGCTGAGTCGCCAGGACGTGCATCTGCCTACCCCAGCAGGATCGCCCGGATCCCCGCCTGATCGAAGCCCTTCTGGCCGATCACGACCAGCCGGCCGCGCCGCGGCGCGCCGTCGGGCCAGCGACGGTCGAACTGGTGCTGGATGCGCGCGCCGACACCCTGGACCAGCAGGCGCATCGGCTTGCCCTCGATCTCGACAAAGCCCTTCATGCGCAGCACGTCATGTTCCTCGGCCGCCTTCACCATGCGGTCGACCAGCGCCTGCGGCGAGGCGTAGGCCGGCAGGTCGACGATGAACGTGTCGAAATCCTCGTGGTCGTGCTCGCCTTCGAGGTCGTGATGCGAGGGACGCGCCGCGAGATCGGCTTCGGCCGCCGCGCCCAGGCCCAGCAGCACCTTCACCGGCACCTGACCGTGGCGCGTCTCCACGAGCGCGACCGCGCGCGGCAGGGTCTTGCCGATCTCGCCGACGACCGACTTCCGGTCGGTATCCGTCATCAGGTCGGCCTTGTTCAGCAGAATCAGGTCGGCACAGAGGATCTGGTCCTCGAACACTTCCTCGAGGGGATTGTCGTGATCCAGCGACGAATCCTCCGCGCGCTGGCGCGCCACCGCCGCGGGATCGTCGGCGAACCGGCCGGCCGCCACCGCCGCGCCGTCCACCACGGCGATCACGCCGTCGACCGTGACGCGCGAGGCGATCTCGGGCCAGTTGAAGGCCTTTACCAGCGGCTTCGGCAATGCGAGGCCCGACGTCTCGATCACGATATGCTCGGGCGGGTTGGGACGGTCGAGCAGGCTCTTGAGGGCGGGCACGAAATCGTCGGCCACGGTGCAGCAGAGACAGCCGTTGGCCAGCTCGACGATCGCATCCTCGGGACAGTTCTCGACGCCGCAGCTCTTCAGGATCTCGCCGTCGATGCCGACATCGCCGAACTCGTTGACGATCACGGCGAGGCGACGGTCGGCATTCTCCAGCACATGGCGGACGAGCGTCGTCTTTCCCGCGCCGAGGAAGCCGGTGACGATGGTGCAGGGCACCTTGGCGAGCGTGCTCATGAGGACTCCCGGAGGTTCATCGGCGGGACGCGCGCGATGGTGTTCTTGCGGATGTGTTCGGGCCGCTCGCGCCAGACCGTGACGCCGGTTTCATGCGCGCTGTGCTGACGCGCGAAGGCGAGGATATCGGGCGCGTGCTGCTCGGCATCGAGGTTGCCGATCACGTAGGTCCACTTGCCGGGCGCGCCGACAGCGATCGTGCAGCCACGCGAGCAGTTCGAGAGACACTCGACGCCGACGATCCGCGAGACCGGATAATCCTCTGCCGCCACGCGCTGCGCCGCCGACAGCAGCCGTGCGCCGGCGCGCTCGGGATGCGCATTCGCGTCATCGGCGCTGCTGCGGCAGGTCGTGCAGACGTAGAGCGTCGATGCAGTCATGCGGATGCGCCTCGACCTAGAGGGTCGCGGCCGTCGCGGCGGCAGCGCCGATCACGGCCACGACCGCGCCCATGACCGAGACGCCGAGAGCCCGCGACGGCCGGCTCATCACCGCGAGCGTCGCGGCATAGGCCGCGACCGCGAGCACCGACTGGACCACGAACAGGCCGGCGAGATAGGCGGCGACCGGCGTGGGTTCGGCACCGACGATCGCCTCGCCCAGGGCGTGGCCGTGAACGAGGCCAGCCAGGGCGAACAGCGCGACGGCCAATGCCGGCGAAAGCTTCGATCTCAGGATCACGAGGCCGCCGATGACGAGCGTGCTGAGCCCCACGAGGAATTCACCTGCCGGCAGGCCGATACCCGCGAGATGCACGACGACGCCCGCGATCACGGCCGCGCTGAAGGCGAGGACCGGGACGATACCGCGAGCGGCAAGGCCTGCGAGGATACCGACGCCCAGGACCGCGGCCAGATGATCGACGCCGATGATGGGATGGCCGAGGCCGGACAGGAGACCGTTCATGAAGGTCTGCGGTGTCTCCCCGCCCATCGGATGGTGGGCGAAGGCCGGCGCGGTCGCCGCCATCGACAACAGCAACGCAATGGAACCCGAACGCGTGATCGCCGCCTTCATGATCGTCTCCGTCGTATGAGGGCACGAGCCCTCGGGGTATGCCGTCTCCGACGGAGCCCGCGCGTCCGGCAAGGCCGGATGTCGGGTGGACCTCGTTCCTCGTGCTTCCCCGCGCGAGGACTCGGATGCGGCAGTTTCGACGGCAGGTTTCCTGGCTCTCGGCTCTTCGTCTTCGGCCACCTTCCCGGTTTCCCAGTGGTATCGAGGCCTTCGACTCACCAATCACAGTTGCGGGGGCAGCCTCGGATTGGGGCGAGAGGCCCGGCACCGTGTTCCCTTTTGATCCCCTTGCGGGGCACCGTCCCGTGCTTGATAGGGTCGCAGGTAAAGCCGCGTCAATCCGATTCGGTCGGCTTCCGGCGGAGGCGTCACCTCAGCTGATCAGCCCCGCCGCCTGAATCGCGGCAACGCCGCCCGCGACCATGATCAGACAACCTGCAACGACCAGCGCGGTCCGCTGCGCCGGCCACTTGGTCACACCCAGCACGAGCGCGCAGGATGCCACTCCCAGCGCGGTCTGCGCGACGAGAAGGCCTGTGACGTAGGCCACGATGGGCACGGTTTCCGCGCCGATAAGGACCGCACCCAAAGAGTATCCATGGACCAGGCCCGCCACCGCAAAGATCGCGGATGCGACCTTCGGGCTGATGGGCCGGCGTATCAGGATGAGGATGCCGATCAGCATCGTCGTCAGCGCCACGAAGGCGCCGTCGGCGGGAATGTCGTAGGGGCTCAACTGGATCGCCACGCCGACGATGGCCGCGGCACCGAAGGCGAGGACCGGAAGGATGCCGCGGGCTGCAATCCCGACCAGAATACCGATGCCGATCATCGCGGCCAGGTGGTAGACACCGATCACCGGCAGACCGACGCCCTGGATGAAACCTTCGGCGAAGGTCTTGGGCGGCTCTTCCTCGACGAGCGTCTGCGCAAGGGCCGGCGCGTGCAGGAAGGCGAGCAAAATCGCAGTCGCAACGCCCCGGCATCGGATAAGACCCGGCCTTTCCTTCCCTGATTGTGTTCGGCTCTCGCGTCTTGGGGCGCGCATGAGTCTCAGATAGGGTGCAGCCGAGCAGCTCGTCAATCCAATTACGCATCGGCTGTGAAACTATCACGCAAAGTGGCGATACCACAGCATCGAAGGTCCCCAGGCCCATGACGAACGAGAGCAGCGAAGACGCACGGCACAGGAGCAAGATGGCCAACCGGAAGGCCATCCAGGATGCCGAAGTGGCCGCGAAGACGGTCGAAAAAGGCCTGCTGATCGTCCACACCGGCAAGGGCAAGGGAAAATCGACTGCCGCGTTCGGACTTCTGCTCCGTGCCATCGGCCGGGGACTGCGGTGCGGCGTCGTGCAGTTCGGCAAGGGCGCCTGGCAGACCGGCGAGCGCACCGCCGTCGAGCGCTTCGGCGATCAGGTGCAATGGCATACGCTGGGCGAGGGCTTCACCTGGGAAACGCAGGATCGTGCGCGCGACGTCGCGGCCGCCGAACGCGCCTGGGCGGTGGCGCGCGACCTGATGGCCGATCCCTCGATCCGCTTCATCGTGCTCGACGAGCTGAACATCTCGCTGCGCTATGACCATCTGCAGATCGACGCCGTCGTCGAGGCCCTGAAGGCCCGCCGGTTCGACCAGCACATCGTCGTCACCGGCCGCAACGCCAAGCCCGAACTGATCGAGGCAGCCGACCTCGTGACCGAGATGACCCTGGTGAAACATCATTTCGCCGCCGGCGTGAAAGCGCAGGAGGGCATCGAGTTCTGATGCCCCTCGATCTGCACGCCCGCGCGCTGATGATCCAGGGCACCGGCTCCGACGTGGGCAAGTCGCTGCTGGTCGCGGGCCTCGCCCGCGCCTTCACGCGACGCGGCCTGCGCGTGCGCCCTTTCAAGCCGCAGAACATGTCGAACAATGCAGCCGTGACGGCCGACGGCGGCGAGATCGGACGCGCCCAGGCGCTGCAGGCGCGCGCCGCGCGAGTCCCCACCAGCGTTCACATGAATCCGGTGTTGCTGAAACCGCAGACCGATGTTGGCGCGCAGATCGTGGTGCAGGGCCGCGTCGTCGGCAACGCGAAGGCGCGCGAGTATCAGGCGATCAAGCCGAGGCTGCTGGGCGCCGTCCTCGACAGTTTCGGCCGCCTCGCCGCCGAGGCCGATCTCGTCCTGGTCGAAGGCGCCGGTTCGGCGTCGGAGGTCAACCTGCGCGCCTCCGACATCGCCAACATGGGCTTTGCGCGCGCCGCGGACGTTCCCGTCGTGCTGGTGGGCGACATCGATCGTGGCGGCGTCATCGCGAGCCTGGTCGGCACCAAGGCGGTGATCGAAGCCAGCGATGCGGCGATGATCGTGGGCTTCCTGGTCAATCGCTTCCGCGGCGATCCCAGCCTGTTCGCCGACGGCATGGCGCGCATCGCCGACGAGACCGGGTGGGCGGCGCTCGGCCTCGTGCCCTACTTCGCCGAGGCGCAGAAGCTGCCGGCGGAGGACGCGCTCGGCATTCCCGGTCTAAGCGCCTCGAATGGCGCGGTGAAGGTCACGGTGCTGGCTTATCCGCGCATCGCCAACTTCGACGACTTCGATCCGCTGCGGCAGGAACCCGGCGTCGATGTCGGTTTCTTGAGGCCGGGCGAACCGATCCCGGGCGATACGGCCCTGGTCATCCTGCCGGGCTCCAAGGCGACCATCGCCGATCTTGCTTCCCTGCGCGAGACCGGTTGGGACATCGACATCAAGGCGCATCTACGCCGTGGCGGCCATGTGCTGGGCATTTGCGGCGGCTATCAGATGCTGGGCCGAAGCGTTGCGGATCCCGACGGAATCGAAGGTGCTCCCGGTAGCGTCGAGGGATTGGGCCTGATCGATGCCGAGACCGTGCTGGGCGGCGACAAGGTGCTGGTCGAGGTGACGGGAAAGACAGTCGCCGAGGGTGTGCCCTTCAAGGGCTACGAGATGCATGTCGGCCGTACGACGACGAAGGCCTCTCCCCTGCTCGATCTCGGCGATGACCGCACCGACGGTGCCGTCGATGCGACCGGCCGGATCGCCGGCTGTTACATCCACGGCCTGCTGGCCGATGACCGGCAGCGGCGGCACTGGCTGGCCCGCATCGGCGCGGCGAGTTCGGATCTCGACTACGAAGCCGGCATCGACGCCACCCTCGATGCGCTCGCCGACCATCTCGAGAAGCATGTCGACTGCACGCGGCTGCTCGAGCTGGCGCGCGTGCCGACGATCAAGACAGCAGGGTGAGTGCGGCGAGGATGGCAACGACAGCGACCTGCACGATGCAGGCCACGCGATAGAGACGCAGCGCGGCGCGGATGTCGGCTGCGCTGAGATCGGCGCGACCTTCACCCATCCATCGGTCGTCGACCTTCACGCCGCCATAGACACGCGGGCCGGCCAGCTTGATGCCGAGCGCGCCCGCCATTGCCGACTCCGGCCATCCGGCGTTGGGCGAGCGATGGTGACGCGCGTCGCGCTTTACTGCCGCGATCGCGCCGGCCGGCGACAGGCCCGGCCGCAACGAGGCCGCCAGCACCAGCCACAGCGCCGCCAGCCGCGAAGCGGGCAGGTTGACGTAATCGTCCAGCCGGGCCGACGCCCATCCAAACGCCAGGTAGCGGTCCGACTTGTGGCCGATCATCGAATCGGCGGTGTTGATCGCCTTGTAGGCCAGTGCGCCGGGAAGGCCGGCCAGGACCATCCAGAAGAGCGGCGCCACGACGCCGTCGGAGAAGTTCTCGGCGAGGCTTTCGATGGCGGCGCGGCTGACGGCAGCTTCATCGAGTTCGCTCGTGTCGCGGCCGACGATCATCGATACCGCCGCACGCCCACCGACGACGCCCTCTTTTTCGAGCGCCGTCGCGACGGCGGCCACGTGATCGTGGAGGCTACGCTGCGCCAGCAGCGAACTTGCAAGCACCGCGCAAAGGATCGTGCCGGCGAGGCCGGGCAGCAGCGCGCCGCAAAGCCACGCGATTGCCGCGCCGGAGACCAGACTTGTGGTCAGCAGCACCAGCAGCGTCACGACACCGAACAAGCGGCGCTGTGCGTACGAACGCTGCGACGAATTCCACGCCTGTTCGCACCATGCTATGAGCCGGCCGATCCAGGTGACGGGATGTCCGATCGCGCGATAGAGGGCGTCGGGATATCCGAAGGCCGCTTCGACGGCGACGGCAACGAGGGCAAGACCCGCGAACATGAGCGCTCTGCCTAACATGGGCGACCCGACCGGAAAACCAGTGGTGCATGGCGGCGACCTGTCGGACGTGCGCCAGCGCTTCCCCGACGCGCCTCTGCCCTGGCTCGACCTGTCGACGGGCATCAACCCGGTGCCTTATCCGGTGCCGGAACTGCCGCCGGAGACCTGGTCGCGTCTGCCCACGCGCGATCAGAGCGACGCGCTGATCGCCGCCGCTGCCCATCGCTACGGGGTTCGCGATCCGGCGACGATCGTCGCCGCACCCGGCACGCAGGCGCTGATCCAGACGATCCCGCGCCTCGTCCCGCGTTCACGCGTCGCCGTGGTCGGCCCGACCTATGAGGAACATCAGGTCTGCTGGCGGCGGCAGGGCCATGAGGTGCGCGTCGTTGCCAGCCTCGACGAGGCGGGCGATGCGGAGGTCGTCGTCCTCGTGAATCCGGACAATCCGACGGGCCGTCTCGTCCCCGCCGAGAGGCTGACGCCGCGCACCGGGTTGCTCGTCGTCGACGAAGCCTTCATCGACCTGTCGCCGTCCGAGGCCAGTCTCGCGGGCAGGCTGCCGCCGCGCACCGTGGTGCTGCGTTCCTTTGGCAAGACATA
>JAKFVZ010000080.1 GCA_021732965.1 Reyranella sp. | reverse complement strand
GCGCCGCGCTCCATGCGGTCATAGGTCGAGCAGCAGACCGTATCGATCAGCCGAAGGTTCAGTTCGCGTGCGACGATGGCCGCCGGGACGAGACCGCCGCGGGTGATCGCGACCAGCCCCTTGAACAGCCCCAGGTCCGCGAGCCGCCAAGCGAGCGCCCGTGCGTCGCGATGCAATTCCGTCCACGAGACGGGGAACATCCTGTTGTAGCCAGCACTGCCCGCCATGCGATTTCGTCCCTGGATCCTGTCCGGTTTGGCTTGCCCCTATGGGAGGGCTGCACTAACACCTTCGGGCGGCACAATGAAGTTCAGACCTCAACCATCGACCTGAGCGAAGTGACTATGGGATTAGAGTTTACGCCAGCCTTCTGGGCCGGTCTGACGCAGATCGTCCTCATCGATATCGTTCTTGCCGGCGACAACGCGCTCGTTATCGCGCTTGCCTGCCGCAACCTCGAGAAGAAGTACCAGTGGCCGGCCATCATGGTCGGCACCGCCGGCGCCATCCTGCTCCGGGTAATCTTCGTGCTGATCGTCGATCAGCTCATGCAGATCCCCTATCTCAAGTTGGTCGGCGGTCTTCTCCTGCTCTGGATCGGCATGAAACTCGTCCAGGGCGACGACAGCCACGGCAGTGATGTCAAGGGCTCCAGTTCCCTCTGGGGCGCGATCCGGACCATCATCATCGCTGACGCGGTGATGAGCCTGGACAACGCGATCGCCATTGCGGCGGCGGCGAAGGGCGATACGACGTTGATCATCCTCGGATTGCTGATCAGCATTCCCCTGGTGGTGTTTGGCGCCCAGCTCATCATGGTCCTGGTGAACCGTTTTCCGATCGTCGTGGTCGCGGGCGGTGGCCTGCTGGGATGGATCGCTGGCAATACGATTGTAAGTGATCCCGCCTATTCCAGCTGGCTGATGGCGGCCTTCCCGCAGGCGAAGCTGGCGTTCGAGATCGGTGGAGCCATCTTCGTGGTGGGCCTGGGGTACTTCCTCCAGTACCGGGCCAAGCAGAAGCGCAGGCAAGATCCGGTCGATCTCGCGACCCACGCCGGCAAGGAGTAACGATCATGCACAAGATCAATGCCATCCTCGTCGCGGTCGACGGTTCGGAGACCTCCGATCGCGCCGTCCAGCATGCGCTCGACATGGTCGCCACCGGCTGCGCGGCCGAGCTGCACCTGCTGAACGTGCAGGCGAGCGTCGGCGGTGCCGTCGCGACCTTCGTGTCGCGCGAACATATCGATGCACATCACCGGGAAGAGGGCCAGAAGGCGCTCGCTTCGGCGGTTGCGCTGGCCGCAAAGGCCGGCGTGACGGCCAAGACGCATATCGGCGTCGGCCGCCAGGGCGAGATCGTCGCCGACTTCACCAAGAAGCTCGGAGCCGGCCTGGTCGTGTTGGGAACCCGCGGCCATACCGGCCTCGCCGGTGTGCTGATGGGCTCGGTCGCCCAGGATGTGATCGCCTACTCGAAGGTCCCCGTTACCCTCGTAAAGTAGCCATCCCGGTCGGGACGGCGTAGAACGCGGCCCTGCAGGAGGACCCGCGTTTGGCCGAGGAGATGTGGCGACACGAGGCGCTGGCGCCCTATGCGACGCTGCCGTGGCGGAGCAGGGGCCGCCACCATCGCGAGGCCGAGTCGCCGAGCCGCAGCCCGTTCCAGCGCGATCGCGACCGCATCATCCACTCCGCGGCGTTCCGGCGCCTGAAACACAAGACCCAGGTCTTCGTCTTCCACGAGGGCGACCACTACCGCACGCGCCTCACCCATTCGCTCGAAGTCGCCCAGATCACCCGCACGATCTGCCGGACGCTGCGGCTCGACGAGGATCTCGGCGAGGCGGTGGCACTGGCTCACGATCTCGGCCACACGCCGTTCGGCCATGCCGGCGAGGAGGCGCTGCACGGCGTCATGAAGCCCTATGCCGGCTTCGACCATAATGCCCAGACGCTGCGCATCCTCACCAAGCTCGAGGACCGCTATGCCGAGTTCAACGGGCTGAACCTCACCTGGGAGACGCTCGAGGGCGCCGTGAAGCACAACGGCCCGCTGCTGAAGCCGGGTCGAACGCTGGCCGACCTGCCGGCCGCCATCGTCGAATACTGCAAGGACCACGACCTCGAACTCGACGGCCATGCCGGCCCCGAGGCGCAGGTCGCGGCGCTGAGCGACGACATCGCCTACAACAACCACGATATCGACGACGGGCTGCGGGCCGGCCTGTTCGAGGTGAAGGACCTGCTCGACCTGCCGCTGGTCGGCGAGATGTTCGCGCTGGTGAGCGCCAAGTATCCCGGCATCGAACAGCCGCGGCTGATCCACGAGGCGGTGCGCCGCGTGATCAACGCCATGGTCGAGGACGTCGTGGCCGAGACGCGCCACCGCCTGAAGGAAGCCAACCCGCAATCCGTGGCCGGGATCCGTGCGCTCGGCCGCCCTGTCGTCGCTTTCTCCGAGGCGATGACGGCGACCGAGAAGACCGTGAAGCGTTTCCTCTACACGCGCATGTACGAGCACTGGAGGCTGAACCGGTCGCACTCCAAGGCGCGCCGCGTCGTGGTCGACCTGTTCAATCTCCTGTTCGCCGAGCCCAATTGCCTGCCCTCGCCATGGCGCGAGAAGGCCGAGCAGGCCGGGTCCCATACCCGGGCCCGTGTGGTCGCCGACTACATCGCCGGCATGACCGACCGCTACGCCCTCGACGAACACCGCCGCCTGTTCGACCTCTATTCCTGAGAGTCCCCCGGATGACAAAAGGTGCGGATTCGGCAATACCCGGCCCATGAATCCGTACCGTCATTTCATCGGCGAGATCGTCGCTGCGCTCCAGTCCATGCAGAGCGCGGGCGAATTGCCCGAAAAGCTCGATTTTTCCGCGATCACGGCCGAGCCGCCGCGCGATCCGGCGCATGGCGACATCGCCACCAACGCCGCCATGGTCCTGTCCAAGGCGGCGGGCAGGAAGCCGCGCGACATCGCCGAGCCGCTGCTGGCCCGCCTCAAGGCCAATCCCGACGTGGTCGACGGCGCCGTGGCAGGGCCGGGCTTCCTCAACCTGAAGATCGCCGACGGGTTCTGGCGCGCGCGCCTCGCCGACTGCCTGAAGGCCGGCGTCGCCTATGGCGATTCGACGATGGGCAAGGGCGAGAAGGTGAACGTCGAGTATGTCTCGGCCAACCCGACCGGCCCGCTGCACGTGGCGCACGCGCGCGGCGCCATCGTGGGCGATGCGCTGTCCAACCTGCTGCACAAGGCGGGCTACGACGTCACCAAGGAATATTACATCAACGACGCCGGCGCCCAGGTCGACAAGCTTGGCCAGTCGACCTACCTGCGCTACCGCGAGGCGTTGGGCGAGACGATCGACTCGATCCCCGAGGGGCTCTATCCCGGCGAGTATCTGAAGGAAGTGGGCGCGGCCATCGCCCGGCGCGACGGTGCCCGCTGGGTTGGCAAGCCCGAGGCTGACTGGCTGCCCGAGATGCGCGCCTTCGCCATCGCCACGCTCATGTCGGAGATCAAGGCCGACCTCGAGACGCTTGGCGTGAACATGGACGTCTTCTCGTCGGAGCGCGCGCTGGTCGAGAGCGGCGCCGTCGATCGCGCCTTCGAGGAGCTGACGCGCCAGGGCCTGATCTACCAGGGCCGGCTGGAGCCGCCGAAAGGCCAGTTGCCCGACGACTGGGAGGACCGCGAGCAGACGCTGTTCCGCGCGACCCAGTTCGGCGACGAGGTCGACCGGCCGCTCAAGAAGTCGGACGGGAGCTGGACCTACTTCGCCAACGACATCGCCTATCACCACGACAAGTACCGTCGCGGCTTCGCCGACATGATCGACGTGTGGGGCGCCGACCATGGCGGTTACGTCAAGCGCATGAAGGCGGCGGTGAGCGCCATCACCGCCAAGCAGGGCGAACTCGACGTCAAGCTCTGCCAGCTCGTGCGCGTGATGCGCAACGGCGAGCTGGTCCGCATGTCCAAGCGCGCCGGCACCTTCGTCACGCTGCGCGACCTTCTCGACGAGGTCGGACCGGACGTCGTGCGCTTCACCATGCTCACGCGCAAGAACGACGCGCCGTTCGACTTCGACCTCGTGAAGGCCACCGAACAGTCACGCGACAACCCCGTCTGGTATGTCCAGTATGGCCATGCGCGGACCCGCTCCGTGATGCGCCAGGCGACGGCCGCGGGCATTGCGATCGACGGTCTCGACAGCGCGCCGCTCGACCGCCTCTCCGACGTGGGCGAACTCGCGCTGATCCGGATGATCGCCCAGTGGCCTCGCCAGGTCGAAGCGGCGGCGGTGGCGCACGAGCCCCATCGCATCGCCTTCTATCTCTACGACCTGGCAGCCGCCTTCCATTCCCACTGGAACCGGGGACGGGAGGAGCCGGGCCTGCGCTTCGTGATCGAAGGCGACTCCGATCTCACGCGGGCGCGTCTGGCATTGGTACAGGGAATCGGTTTTGTGATAGGATCGGGTTTAAAGGTCTTCGGCGTAACACCCGTCGAGGAAATGAGATAAGAAATGCATGTTCGCCGGTCCCCCTCCGGCGACGGACCAACGATCTACCGGCCCAACGAGTCGGTAGCTGTGCGGCTCGATCCTCCGCCTCGGCCCGTCGCGCATGAACCCGATTCAATTCCCCCGCCTCCCCGGGACTCGCTGCTCATGCGGGTCAACAGACGTCGCGGCCAGATCCTCACGGTGATGGTGTCGGTCGCCGCCGTCGCAAGCTTCGGTTCGGTCGTCTGGTGGGCGCACAACCAGGACGTCAAGGCGGGCGGCAAGGGGCTGGAGCCGCTGGTGGTGCAGGCGCCGACCACGCCGGCCCGGGTCAAGCCCGAGAATGCCGGCGGACTCGTGCCGCCGAACCAGGACAAGGAAGTCTTCAACCGAATCTCCCCCGGGACCGTACCGGCGCAGCCCGAGAAGCTGCTGCCGATGGCTGTGACGCCCAAGCTGCCGCCGAACGGCCTGCCTCTGCCGGCCGCGCCCCCGAGGGAGACGGAGGCCGGCAAGACGCCGACACCGCTGCAAACCGCCTCGACGGCCGCCGGCACGCCGCCGCCTGCCGGCGCTGAACCGAAGGTGCCGGCCAATCCGCCCAACGTGCAGCCCGCAACCACCACGCCGCCCGCGACCGAGAGCGGCCCCAGCATTGCCAGCCTGATCGAGAACATGTCCGGCCCGACCGGCGGCTGGCGCATCCAGGTCGCCTCGGTGAAGAGCGAGGATATCGCCAAGTCGACCTGGGCGCGGCTCCAGAGCGCGCATGGCGGCGAGCTTTCGAGCCTGCGCATGCAGGCGGTCCGGGTCGATCTCGGCGACCGCGGCGTCTGGTACCGCGTGCAGGCCGGACCGCTCGACGAGAAGCAGGCCCATTCGGTCTGTGCCTCGCTGAAGGCCCGCAAGGCCGACTGCGTCTCCGTCCCGCCCGCGCGCTAGGATGTGGATTGAGACGACGGAAGTCGCAATCAATCCCTTCCCCATTCGGATGGGGAAGTGCCCCGTCATACGGGGCGATGGGGTCAGGGGCAGAGCAACGCTCAGCCTCTTTGTGACCCCTCCGTCGGCTTCGCCGCCACCTCCCCATTTGAATGGGGAGGAAAGTGATTCCGGGCGAAGCATCCGATGAGTCGTCCCCGCGCGCTTATCCTGGGCTGCGCCGGGCCCGACCTCACGGGCGAGGAGCGTGCGTTCTTCCGCGACGCCGATCCGCTGGGTTTCATCCTGTTCGCGCGCAACATCGACACGGTCGAGCGCGCGCGGCGGCTGGTCGACGATCTGCGGTCCTGCGTGGCGCGATCCGACGCGCCCGTCCTGATCGACCAGGAAGGCGGCAGGGTCGCGCGGCTGCGTCCTCCAAACTGGCGCAAGGCACCACCGGCCCGCCTGCTCGGCGAACTCTACGCGCGGAGCCCGGAATTGGGACTGGAGGCCACCAGGCTCAATTCACGCCTGCTGGCCGCCGACGTGGCCTCGATCGGCTGCGACGTCGATTGCCTGCCCGTGCTCGACATCGCCTTTCCCGAGACCCATGCCGTAATCGGCGACCGGGCCTATGCGGACCGGCCCGAGCCGGTGGCGGCGCTGGGCCGCGCGGCGGCCGAGGGCCTGCTGGTCGAAGGCGTGATGCCGGTCATCAAGCACATTCCCGGCCACGGCCGCGCCACGGTCGACAGCCACGAGGCGCTGCCGACCGTGACGGCCTCGCGCGCCGAGCTGGAGCGCACCGACTTCGTGCCGTTCCAGCTGCTCTCGGACCTGCCCTGGGCGATGACGGGCCATCTCCTGTTCGAGGCGATCGATCAGAAAGAGTGCATCACGGTATCGGCAGATGCCGTGCAGGACGTGATCCGCACCCATATCGGCTTCGATGGGCTGCTGCTGTCGGACGACCTCTCCATGCAGGCGCTGGGCGGCTCCTTGGGCGACCGCGCGGCCCGGGCTCTGGCGGCGGGCTGCGACGTCGCTCTCCACTGTAACGGCAAGATGCCGGAAATGGTCGAGATCGTGGGCCGTACCGGCCCCATGACCGAGGCCGCCGGCCGGCGGTTCCAGGCCGGCCGCTCCTTCCTCGCGCGCCATCGGGACCCGGCTGGCCGCAAGGGACTGGCCGATGCGGCGCGGCGGGTCGCCGAACTCCTCCCGGAATGGGGATAAGGCGCTACCAAATCCTGTGGCGGCAGGCGCTTTCGCTGACTAAACCGGGACTGCATGACCGATTCCGCCAGCCCGCCACCTGAGGACGCGCCCGCGCCCGCCGTCGCCGACACGTTCGGCGCGGGCGGCCCGGACGTCATCGCGCCGGGCGAGGGCGAGCTGATCGTCAACCTCGAAGGCTTCGAGGGACCGCTCGACCTGCTGCTGACCCTGGCGCGCGACCAGAAGGTCGACCTGCGCAAGATCTCGATGGTGGCGCTGGTCGACCAGTATCTTTCGCACATCCACCAGGCACGCCGCATGCGGCTGGAGCTGGCGGCCGACTACCTCGTCATGGCGGCCTGGCTCGCCTACCTGAAGTCGCGCCTGTTGCTGCCGGAGCCACCGGCCGGCGAGGAGCCGTCGGGCCAGGAGATGGCCGACGCGCTGCAATGGCAGCTGCGCCGCCTCGAGGCGATGCAGGAGGCCGGGGCTCGCCTGATGGCGCGGCCGCAGCTCGGCCGGGACATCTTCGCGCGTGGCCAGCCCGAGGGCATCGTCGTGGTGCGCCGTGCGATCTGGGACGTGAAGCTTTACGACCTGCTGAGCGCCTACGGTTCGCAGGTCCGGCCGAAGGATGCCGATACCTACCAGATCGAGCCGATGCAGTTCTTCTCGGTCGAGGAGGCGGCGGAACGGCTCGGCCGGATGCTGGGCATCGCCATCGACTGGCAGTCGCTCGAAGCTTTCCTGCCGGCAGGCCTCACCGATCCGGCGCGCCGCCGCTCGGCGATCGCCGCGACCTTCGTCGCCGGCCTGCAGCTCGCCAAGGATGGCCAGATCGAGTTGCGCCAGACCGAGCGCTTCGGCCCCATCCATCTGCGTAAACGTACCGACCAGCAGTGACGGTCCCCGACATGTCAGACATCGAAAACGCCACTCCGACCGTCGAAGAGCCCGAAGCGCTCGAACTCGTCCGCCAGCGGGCCGCCGGCAAGGAGAAGGCCGAGGATGATGACGAGGACGACGAGGACGACGAGTCCGATGACGATGATTCCGACGATGGTGACGATGACGATTCGGACGATGAAGACGACGACGAAGAAGACGACGAGTCGGACGACGATGACGCCGACGAAGACGAGGATGACGACGCCGAAGAGGACGATGGCGACGACGAGGATGTGGACGACGAGGATGGCGACGAGGGCGAGCAGCCTGCAAAGGCAGCCCTAGAGGCCTCGACCGAAGAGGCACTCGTCGAAGCCGTGTCCGAAGAAGCTGTGGCTGTCGCGACCGCTGCCGCTGTGGCGACCGCGGTTGCCGCTGCCGCCGGACCGGGCGTGACCGACGTCGTGTCGCCCGACCATGCCCAGCATCTGCGCCTGCTCGAGGCACTGGTCTTCGCCGGGACCCAGGCGCTGGACGAGAAGGAGCTGGCCGAGCGCCTGCCCAACGATGCCGACGTGAAGCGCCTCGTGGCCGACCTTGCCGAGATGTATGCCGGCCGTGGTGTGAACCTGGTGAAGGTGGCGGGCGGCTACGCTTTCCGCACGGCGCCGGACCTTTCGGAGAAGCTCAAGATCGAGCGGCCGGTGACGCGCAAACTGTCGCGGGCCTCGGTCGAGACGCTGGCGATCATCGCCTACCATCAGCCGGTCACCCGCGCGGAAATCGAGCAGGTTCGCGGTGTCGGCCTCAGCAAGGGCACGCTCGATCTGTTGTTCGAGCAGAACTGGATCAAGCCGATGGGCCGCCGGCGGGCGCCCGGCAAGCCGGTGACCTGGGGCACGACCGATTTCTTTCTCGAACATTTCGGCCTGCCGAGCCTCGACGACCTGCCGGGGCAGGAGGAACTGAAAGCTGCGGGTCTCCTGGACGCGCGGGCCCAGCCCCCCATTTTCAGGCCGGACGAGGCCGATCTGCCGCTCGAACCGACGGAGGACGAGGCCGACGAGCCGCTCGCCGTCGAGGAGAATGCCGGAGGAGCGGGGCGCTGACGCCCCAGAACCACCTTATTCGACCGGTTGCCGTGGCTTTGCGGCGGATGGCATAATCGGCGCTCGTTGATCGACACGCCGATTGCAAATCGACTTGGGAGCATTTTGAAATGGGTAGCTTCAGCGTATGGCACTGGCTGATCGTGCTGGCCGTCGTGCTGCTGCTGTTCGGCGGTCGCGGCAAGGTCTCGCAGCTCATGGGCGACTTCGGCAAGGGCCTCTCGGCCTTCAAGAAGGGCGTCGGGGGCGCGCAGGAAGAGACTCCGCCGCAGGCTCAGCCGGGCACGCAGCCGGGCGACACCGCCAAGCCGATCTCGGCTCAGGCGACGACCACGCCGCCGGGCGGCACGGTTCACCACCAGGACAGTGCCGCCAAGGTCTAAAGCGGCGCTGTGAGGGCCTGAACGGCCATGTTTGGCATCGATAGTCCGGAACTTCTGGTCATCGCGGTCGTGGCGCTCGTCGTCATCGGCCCGAAGGAACTGCCCGGCATGCTGCGCAGCTGGGGTAAGTGGATGGCCCAGATGCGCGGCATGGCGTCGGAATTCCGCGGCCATGTCGACGAAATGGTGCGGCAGGCCGACATCGACGACGTGAAGAAGCAGCTCACGGGCAGTCAGGGCCTCGACCTGCAGGCGCTCGATCCCACCCGGGAGATCAAGAGCGCGTTGCAGGAGGGCATTGCGGAGGGCGAGAAGGCCATGGCCGAGGCCAAGGCCCAGATCGACAATCCGCTGGTCGAGCCGGAATCCGCGCCCCAGATCGCGGCCGAGCCGGCCCTGGAGACCGCAACCGCCGCAGTGACCGCGGAGGCTGCACCAGTCGCCGAACCGGCGCCTTCGGTCAGCGAACCTGCGGTGCCTGCAGCCGATGAGAAGCCGGCCAAGGCCGTCGCGGCCGGCTAGCGCCAACTTGCGCTTTGAATTGCGCACCAAAGGGCGGCATAACGCGGCTCCCAATCTGCGAGCCCTTCCGTGACCCAGGCGCACGACGGACCTGAAGACGACAAGCCGATGCCGCTGCTCGACCATCTGATCGAGCTGCGCAAGCGCCTGATCTATGCGCTGGTCTGCTTCTTCGCTGTCTTCTTCGTCACCTTCTACTTCGCCAAGCCGCTTTTCTCGTTCCTGATCCAGCCGGCGCTGGCCGACGGCTACAAGGTCGTCGTCCTCGACATCTTCGAGTTCTTCTTCGTCACGGTGAAGCTGTCGGCGTTCGTGGCGCTGATCGTGGGCTTCCCGCTGATCGCGGTGCAGATCTGGCTGTTCGTGGCGCCGGGGCTCTATCGCCACGAGAAGCGCGCCTTCATCCCGTTTCTCGTCGCCACGCCGTTCATGTTCTATGCCGGCTGCGCGCTGATGTATTACATCGTGCTGCCGTACGTGATCAATTTCATGCTGGGGCAGTACGCACCGCCCGACATCGAGAAGACGCTGCGGTCGTCGGACTATCTCGAACGCATTCTGCAGCTCGTCTTCGCCTTCGGCTTCGCCTTCGAGGTTCCGGTCCTGCTGACCCTGCTGATCCAGGTCGGCATTACCAGCTCGGAGGGGCTGAGGTCGAAGCGCCGCTACGCCATCGTCGTGGCCTTCATCATCGCCGCTGTCCTGGCGCCGCCCGATGTCGTCAGCCAGATCGCGCTCGCGATTCCGCTGATGGCCTTCTACGAGATTTCCATCCTGATCGGCCGCGTGATCGAGCGGAAGCGGGCGGCCGCGGACAAGGCGGCCGAAGAGGCCGAGCAGAAAGCCGAGGAAGCCGCCAAGGCCGGCGAGGGATCCGGCAGCTAGCCATGCACGACATCCGGTTCATCCGCGAGACGCCCGAGGCTTTCGACGCCGGCCTGAAGAAGCGGGGCCTGCCGCCGCTGTCGGCCGAGATCCTGGAGATCGACAAGCGCCGCCGCGCGGCCATCTCCGAGAGCGAGGGCATCCAGGCGAAGCGCAAGGCGCTCAGCCAGCAGATCGGCATGGCCAAGCGCAAAGGCGAGAATGCCGACGCGCTGATGGCAGAGGTCGCCGCGCTCGAACAGAGCCTGAAGGACGGCGAGCACGAGGCGAGCCGTCTCGACGAGGAACTGCGGATCCGGCTCGAAGTGGTGCCCAACCTGCCGTTCGAGGACGTGCCCGAGGGTGCCGACGAGACCGGCAACGTCGAGATCCGCCGCGAGGGCAACCAGCGCAATTTCAGCTTCCCGCCGAAGGACCATGTCGCGCTGGGCGAAGCCACCGGCGAGATGGATTTCGCCGCCGCGGTGAAGATTTCCGGCTCCCGGTTCGTGGTCCTGAAGGCGCATCTCGCGCGGCTGGAGCGCGCGCTGGCGCAGTTCATGCTCGACCTGCACACGGTCGAGGGCGGTTACACCGAGGTCAATCCGCCGTTGCTGGTGAAGGACGCGGCGGTCTATGGCGTCGGCCAGTTGCCGAAGTTCGCCGAGGACATGTTCCGCACCGACAACGGCTACTGGCTGATTCCGACGGCCGAAGTCTCGCTCACCAACCTCGTGAACGACATGGTGCTGGAGGAGAAGGAGCTGCCGCTGCGCTTCACGGTGTTCACGCCGTGCTTCCGCTCCGAGGCGGGCTCGGCCGGCAAGGACACGCGCGGCATGATCCGCCAGCACCAGTTCCCCAAGGTCGAACTGGTGAGCATCACCACGCCCGACCAGTCCGCCGCCGAGCATGAGCGCATGACGGAATGCGCCGAGCTGGTGCTGAAGCGCCTCGGCCTCGCCTACCGCACGGTCGTTCTGTGCGGCGGCGACATGGGCTTCGGCTCGCGCAAGACCTACGACATCGAGGTCTGGCTCCCGGGCCAGGACGCCTATCGCGAGATTTCGAGTTGCTCGAACATGGGCGACTTCCAGGCCCGCCGCATGAATGCGCGCTACCGGCCGAAGGAAGGCAAGGGGACGCGCTTCCTCAACACGCTGAACGGCTCCGCCCTCGCGGTCGGCCGCACGCTGGTCGCGGTGCTGGAGAACTACCAGAACGAAGACGGCTCGGTGACGGTGCCGGAGGTGCTGCGTCCCTACATGGGCGGCCTCGAGCTGATTCCCGCGCCGTCTGCCAAGAAATGAAGATCGCCAATCTCGCCAAGGCGCGCATCCTCGTCACCAACGACGACGGCATCCACGCGCCGGGGCTCGAAGCCCTGGTCGAAATCGCCACGCAGCTGTCGAGCGACGTCTGGATCGTGGCGCCCGAGGTCAACCAGAGCGGCGCCGGCCACTCGCTGTCGCTGTCGCGCCCGATCCGCGCGCGCGAAGTCAGCGAGCACAAGTTCGCCATCGACGGCACGCCGACCGACTGCGTGCTGTTCGCGGTCAAGCATCTCATGAAGGACCGCAAGCCCGACCTCGTCCTGTCGGGCGTCAACCGCGGCACCAACATCGCCGACGACGTGACCTATTCGGGCACCATCGCCGCCGCGATGGAAGGCTGCCTGCTGGGCCTGCCGTCGATCGCCTTCAGCCAGGCCTATACCCACGACCATCCGGTGAAGTGGGGCACCGCCACCGCTCATGGCGCCGCCGTGGCGCGCCGCGTGCTGGCGATGGACTGGCCGCGCAACGTGCTGGTCAACATCAACTTCCCCGACGTGGCCGCGGGCTCGGTGAAGGGCGTGCGGGTCACGCACACTGGCACGCGCGGCTTCGGCGGCCACATCGTCGAGCGCAAGGATCCGCGCGGCGGGACCTATTACTGGATCGGCTACGCGCCGCAGGAGAGCGAGATCGACGCGGCGAGCGACATCGCTGCCGTCCGCTCGGGCCACATCTCCGTGACGCCGCTGCACCTCGACCTGACCCACGAGAGCATGCGCCGCAAGCTCGTGGCGGAGTTCGAGGCGGCACCCGTCGACCTCGACTAGGGAACAGGCCCGCGTGAACGTTCCCGCCATGCAGCGCCTGATCGCCGAGCTGCGCAACTCGGGCATCGCGGACGAGAACGTGCTGGCCGCCATCGCCTCGGTCGACCGCGAGCGCTTCGTCACGCAGACCTTCGCCGAGCGCGCCTGGGAGAACACCGCGCTGCCCATCGCCTTCGGCCAGACGATCAGCCAGCCGCTGGTGGTCGCCGCCATGACCGAGGCGCTGCGGGTCGGGCCGCGCATGAAGGTGCTCGAGATCGGCACCGGCTCGGGCTACCAGGCGGCGGTGCTGGCCAAGCTCGCGCGCCGCGTCTACTCGGTCGAGCGCTTCAAGCCGCTCTCCAAGGCCGCCGAACGCCTGCTGCTCGACCTCGGCATCTACAACGTGGTGGTCGACATCAACGACGGCAGCAAGGGCTGGCCGGGCCAGGCGCCGTTCGATCGCATCATCGTCACCGCCGCCGCCGAGGAACGCCCGCAGGCGCTGATCGACCAGCTCGCTGTCGGCGGCATCCTGATCGTGCCGGTGGGCCGCGATCCGACCTCGCAGGTCGTCGAGCGCATCGTGAAGAACGAGAGCGGCCTGCAGCGCGACACGCTGATGCCGGTGCGGTTCGTACCGCTCGTCGCCGGCCCGCTGCCTGTGCTTGGGCAGGGCTGAGCCGCGGCCGCGCCGCCTTTATCCCGGATTCGCGATACGGTAGACTGCACACATGAAGAACGCCCCTCGCTTCCCCTCGCGATGGGCCGGCCGGATGCACACGCTGGGTACAATGGCGGTGCTGTCGGTCGCGCTCGGCGCCTGCAACACCGTCATGGGTGCCCGCGAGGGCACCATGGAATATCCCGGCTCCGGCGCTGGCCCCAACGCCGTTCCCGTCTATGTCGTGAAGGACAAGGACACGGTCGAGAGTATCTCGCGCCGCTACGGCGTGCCGTCGCAGACCATCATCGACCGCAACAATCTGAAGGCGCCCTACACGATCAAGCCCGGCCAGCAGCTCGCGATGCCGGGTGCACGCTTCGTGCAGGACACTTACGGCGAGGCGCCCCAGCAGACCGCTGCCGCCAATCCCAATGCACCCTCCTCGGTGAAGCGCGAGGGCCTCGCGCCGCCGCCCGGCGCCTCTTCAGGCGAGGCGCCGCGCTCCGCCGCGCCGGCCGGCGAGCCCACACCTCTGGCCGGCAAATCGGTCTCCGTGGCGGCCACGCCGCCGGCGCCGAGGATGAGCTGGCCGGTCAACGGCAAGATCATCTCGCCCTACGGTACCTCGGGCGGCCAGAAGAACGACGGCATCAACATCGCCGCCGCCAAGGGCACGCCGGTCAAGGCGGCCGAGGGCGGCAAGGTCGTCTATGCCGGCGGCGAGGTGGCCAAGATGGGCAACCTGCTGCTGATCGAGCATCCCGGCGGCTACATCACGGCCTACGGCAACAACGAAGAGCTGCTGGTGAAGAAGGGCGACACGGTGAAGCGCGGCCAGACGATCGCCAAGGTCGGCACCTCCGGCGGCACGCCCGAGCCGCAGCTCCACTTCGAGGTCCGCCGCGCGGGGAAGACCATCGACCCGACGACGGTGCTGGGGGCGCAGTAGAGGGCGACGTTCGCCGTCCCGTGCGCGCCCCCCTCACCCAGCCTCTCCCCCGATAGGGGGAGAGGCTGGGTGAGGGGGTTACTCGAAGCGCTCGGACCTCCTAAACGATCTTCCCGATCATCTTGTATTCGCCCTTGCGGTCCTCGATCTCGAGGACCCAGAGGTCGGGATCGCGGGCGACCTGGCGGGCGATGTAGGCATCGGCTTCGGGCTCGGTGACAGGCGAGGGGCCGGTGCCGCGGCTCCAGGACGGCTCGTCGTCGAGCGTGCTGGTCTGGGTGAAGACGGTCACGCCCGCCTCGAAGCGATTGATCTTCAGCAGCACGGTGCCGACATCGGGATCGCCGCGTCGCACGACGGCTGCGGGAATGAACGCGCGATCGCACAGGCGTATCTGCGCGCTGACCCAAAGTCCCGTCGTGAGTCCCATCACCATGT
Source organism: Reyranella sp. (assembly GCA_021732965.1). Taxonomy (GTDB): domain Bacteria; phylum Pseudomonadota; class Alphaproteobacteria; order Reyranellales; family Reyranellaceae; genus Reyranella. The sequence goes on along the minus strand of JAKFVZ010000080.1, from coordinate 10,773 downwards.
CGGCGCCTTCATGCAGTGCGTCGCGAGGCCCGTCAAACGCGGCAAACCTTGCCGACGCGGGCAGGTTCGGCCAATACAGCGCCCACCGATGGCTGATCCTCCTCTCCTCGCGCTGAGCGACATCCGTTTTCACTTGGGCGACCAGACCATCCTGGCCGGCGTCGCTCTCGGCATCGCGCCGGGCGAGCGCCTGTCGCTGGTCGGCCGGAACGGCGCGGGCAAGTCGACCCTGCTGCGCATCCTCGCCGGCGCGCCGATCGCCGATTCGGGCGAGCGTTTCGCCCAGCCCGGCGCGACCGTCGCGACGCTGCCACAGGAACCGGACTTTGCCGGCCACGCCACGGTCGGCGCCTATGTCGCCTCGGCACTCACCGATTCGCTGGGGTCGGACGATTATCGCGTCGCCGCGATCCTCGAGGACATGAAGCTCGATGTCGGCCGCGATCCGACCACCCTGTCGGGCGGTGAGGCGCGCCGCGCAGCGCTTGCGCGCGTGCTGATCGGCGAGCCCGACGTCATGCTGCTCGACGAGCCGACCAACCATCTCGACCTGCCGACCATCGAATGGCTGGAGGACAAGCTCTCGAAGTGGCGCGGCGCCTATGTGCTGGTGAGCCACGACCGGCGCTTCCTCACCAACCTGACGCGGGCCGTGCTGTGGCTCGACCGCGGCATCGTGCGCCGCCTCGACAAGGGCTACGGCGAGTTCGAGACCTGGTCGAACGACATCCTCGAACGCGAGGCGACGGAACGGCACAAGCTCGACCGGCTGATCGAGCGCGAGACCGAATGGGCGGGCAAGTCGATCCGCGCCCGCCGCACCCGCAACGAAGGCCGCCTGCGCGCGCTCGCGGCCCTGCGCCAGCAGCGCAGCCAGCAGATCGGTCCCGTCGGCCGCGCCACCATCGAGGCCGGCACCGCCGAGGCCTCGGGCGCGCTTGTCGTGACGGCGCGCAACATCACCAAGCGCTGGGGCGACAAGACCATCGTCGAGGATTTCTCGACGCGCATCTTCCGCAAGAACCGCATCGGTCTCATTGGGCCCAACGGCGCCGGCAAGACGACCCTGCTCAAGATGCTGATGGGCGAGCTCGAGCCCGACAGCGGCACGGTGAAGCTAGGCGCCAACCTGATGCCGGTGGTGATCGACCAGCGCCGCATCGGCCTCGATCCCGAGAAGACGCCGTGGGAGACGCTGGCCGACCGCAACGACCATGTGCTGGTGCGCGGCCACCTCACGCACGTGATGACCTATCTGCGCGAATACCTGTTCCGCGACGAGCAGGCGCGCCAGCCGGTACGCACGCTGTCGGGCGGCGAGCGCAACCGGCTGCTGCTCGCCAAGGCGCTGGCCGCACCGTCGAACATGATCGTGCTCGACGAGCCGACCAACGACCTCGACGCCGACACGCTCGACCTCCTGCAGGAAGCGCTCGACGATTACGACGGCACCGTCCTGCTGGTGAGCCACGACCGCGACTTCCTCGACCGGCTCGTCACCTCGACCATCGTGCTCGAAGGCGACGGCACGGCGACCGAGTATGCCGGCGGCTACAGCGACTACGTGGCCCAGCGCGGGCCTCGCGTCGAGCCGACGGGCGTCACGCCGTCCCGCGCCAGGGAAAAGGCGCCGGCGCCGAAGCCCGCGGGGCAGGGCAAGGCTCGCCTCGGCTACAAGCGCGAACGCGCCCTGGTCGAGCTGCCGAAGAAGATCGAGGCCCTGCAGGCCGAGATCGCGACGTTGCAGCAGGCATTGGCCGATCCCGACCTCTACCGCCGCGACCCCAAGAGCTTCCAGTCCAAGACCACCCGTATCGGCACCGCGCAGGCCGAGATCGAGGCCGCCGAGACGGAGTGGCTGGAACTGGAGATGCTGAAAGAAGAGTTGAGCGGCTGATCTCTTTAGCTTCCCCATTCAGATGGGGAAGTGCCCCGTCATACGGGGCGATGGGGTCATCGGCGTCGCAACACCATGACCCCTCCGTCGGCGTAAGACGCCGCCACCTACCCATCTGAATGGGGAGGCGAGCCTGAACGCTACTTCTCTTTCCGTACGTAGTGCGCCGCGATCATCAGAGCCGTGGCGACGGTCACCTTCTTGCCCGTCGGAATGTGTAAAAACTCGTTCGGCCCGTGCGCATTCGAATGCGGTCCCAGCACGCCGGTGATCACGAACTGCGTCCTGGGAAACTTGTCGCCCAGCATGCCCATGAACGGGATCGTGCCGCCTTCGCCCATGTAGGCGACCGGCTGGCCGAACGCTTCCTGCGAGGCGTCGGTCACGGCCTTCTCGAGCCATGGCGCCAGCGGCGGCGCGTGCCAGCCGCTCTGGCCGCCTTCGCCGGCGTCGAACTCGACGGTGGCGCCGTAGGGCGGATCGGATTCCAGCGCCTTCTTCATCGCCTTCACGGCTTCCTTGGCGTCGAGCGTCGGCGGCGTGCGCACGCTGATCTTGGCCTCGGTGTAGGGCAGCAGCACGTTGCCGGCATCGATCGGCTCGGGATAGCCCGCCATGCCGACCGTCGCGAGCTGCGGGCGCCAGGTGCGGTTCAGCACCATCTGGCCGAGATCCTCGACCATCGGCTTGGTCGTGCCGGCGAACGGGAACTTGCGATAGACCTCGTCGCCCAGCACGCGCGCGGCTTCCGAAGCCTGCGCAATGCGCTGCGGCGGAATCTGCACGAACAGCTCCGGCAGCTTCATCTCGCCGGTCGCCTCGTCCTCCAGCCGCGTCAGCAGCGCGCGCGTGATCCGGAACGACGACGGCACGATCCCCGACGCGTCGCCCGAATGCACGCCTTCGTTCAGCACGCGCACCTTCAGCGTGCCGGCGGCGATGCCGCGCAAGGACGTGGTGAGCCACATCCGGTCCCAGTCGCCGCAGCCCGAGTCGAGGCAGACGACCAGCGACGGGTCGCCGATCCGGTCGAGCAGGTGATCGACATAGAAGGGCAGGTCGTAGCTGCCGGATTCCTCGCAGCCCTCGATCATGATGACGCAGCGGGCGCGCGGCACCTTCTGCTCCTGAAGCGCCAGCAACGCGGCAAAGCAGGCATAGATCGCGTAGCCGTCGTCGGCGCCGCCGCGGCCGTAGAGCTTGTCGTCCTTGCGCACCGGAATCCACGGTCCCATGCCCTCGGCCCAGCCCTTCATCTCCGGCTGCTTGTCGAGATGACCGTAGAGCAGGACGGTGTCGTCGTTGGCGTCGCCCGGTATCTCGATGAAGATCAGCGGCGTGCGCCCCGGCAGCCGCACCACCTCCATCGTCGCGCCCGCGAACGCCGCCACATGCGGCCGCGCCCAGTCGGTCATCAGCGTGACCGCCTGCTCCATGAAGCCGTTCTCCTCCCACTTCGGGTCGAACGACGGCGACTTGTTGGGGATGCGGATGTACTCGGTGAGCGAGGGCAGGATCTGGTCGTCCCAGAAGCTGCCGATGAAGGTCTTGAGCTGGTCGGGGTTCATGGGCGGGAGTTTAGTCGCGCCGTTCGCTCCCGCAAACTCTCGACTCAATTCTTCGGAGCGTCAGCCAGCTTCTCTTGTTCGTTCTCGGCCGAGGTCTCAGCTTCGTCTTCGGCGAGTTTCTCTGGCTTGTCCTTGGCGGGCTCCTCAACCTCGTCCGTGCCTGCCTTTGCCCTCTTGCCGGGCTCGACCTCGGCGAGATCGAACCACGCCGCCGCCCGGTCGAAGGCGTCGACTAGGGCGGCCGCCTCGACAGGATCGACCAGCGTCTCGAAGCCGTTGAGGATGCTGTTGCGGATGCGGCGCAGCGTATCGAGCTGCTTCTGCTGCTCGCCTGACAGGTGGAAGCGCTCTTCCTCGAACAGGCTTTCCAGCGCCACGGCGCGCTCGTCGGGCAAGCCGGCGTGGCGCTTGATCTCGCGCTCGAAGTTCACGGCGGCGTTCAGCACGGCCTGGTAGGGCATCTTGAGGTCGAGGAGCTGCCGGGGTGCAAGCGCTTCCACGGGCGTTCTTCTGGCCGGTGAATGGGCGAGGTTGCGGAAGAGCGGCCGCTGGCCGTCGTCCGGCTTTTCCTCGACGGGCTCAGGCCACACGCCCTGCTCCTTAAGCTCCTCGACGCCGACGCGGATGCTGACGAAGTCGTTGGCGGGCTTGGGGGCTGGTGCGGGCGTCAGGGCCAGTTCGACGACCGTCACGGATACGGGCGCGGCGACCGGCTCGAAGGCGGGTTCCATGACGAGCAGGGGAACGGGGTCCGGCGCCTTTGCCGGTTCTTTCGCCGCCTCTGCGATGGCCTCCCGGGCGGGCTCTTTCTCGGGTGCGGGCAGTCTGGCCGGCTCGGGCGCAGGCGCGAGGATGGCCGTCGCGGCGGCCTTCTCGGTCCGGGCATTCCTCCCGGCGCGCAGCACGAGGCCCTGCGCCGCCAGGATACAAAAGAACGCCACGCCGCCCGCCGTCACGCCGTCGAGCGGCATCTGCTTGGCCTGCGCCACCAGCATGCCGTAGGCGACGCCGCCCGCGACCGGCAGCACCAGCTCTTTCAGCACGCGTAGCGCGATTGGCGTACTGCCAGCCTTCTTCTCGTCCATCGACCCCAATCCATTCGGCCCGGCCCACGCCCCGCCGGAAAAAGCCCGCGCCGTACTAACAAACCTCGCGAGTTGACGCCAACGGACCTGTCCGCTACCCCCTCGCCACCCCGAAGGACCCCCTGAAAAGTGCCCGATTCCGCCGCTTCTCCCGCATCCGACGCCCGTCTGGCCGGCCATCCCGCCGGGTTGCGGCGCACGTTTGCGATCATCTCGCATCCTGACGCCGGCAAGACGACGCTGACGGAAAAGCTGCTGCTGTTCGGCGGCGCCATCCATGTCGCGGGCGCCGTGAAGGCGCGCGGCGAGGCGCGGCGGGCGCGCTCGGACTGGATGAAGATCGAGCAGCAGCGCGGCATCTCGGTCACCACCTCGGTGATGCATTTCGAGTACGGCGGCGCGGTCTTCAACCTGCTCGACACGCCGGGCCACGAGGACTTCTCCGAGGACACCTACCGCACGCTCACCGCCGTCGATTCGGCGGTGATGGTGATCGACGCCGCCAAGGGCATCGAGGCGCGCACGCGCAAGCTGTTCGAGATCTGCCGCCTCCGCGACGTGCCGATCGTCACCTTCATCAACAAGATGGACCGCGAGTCCAAGGACCCGATCGAGCTTTTGGACGAGGTCGCTTCGACCCTGGCGCTCGACGTGTCGCCCATGACCTGGCCGACCGGCTCGGGCCAGAACTTCAAGGGCACCTTCGATCTCAACAACAACCGCATGCTGGTGTTCGACAATACCGACCGCAGCCGCATCGGCGAGGTGATCGAGAACTACACGATCGCCGATCCGAGCTTCGCGGAGGAGGTCGAGCTGGTGCGCGCGGGCTATCCCGCCTTCGACCTGGAGAGCTATCGTGCCGGCCATCTCTCGCCGGTGTTCTTCGGCTCGGCCTACAATAATTTCGGCGTGAAGGAACTGCTCGACGCCATCGCCGCCTGGGCGCCGCCGCCGCGGCCGCAGCCCGCCGAACCGCGTGCCATCGAGCCGACCGAGCCCAAGGTCACGGGCTTCGTGTTCAAGGTCCAGGCCAACATGGATCCCAACCACCGCGACCGCATCGCCTTCCTGCGCCTGTGCAGCGGCAAGTTCCGCCGTGGCATGAAGCTGACGCAGATGGGCACGGGCAAGATCCTGTCGGTGAATTCCCCGATCCTGTTTTTCGCCCGCGAACGCGAGATCGTCGACGAGGCCTGGCCCGGCGACATCATCGGCATCCCCAATCACGGCGTGCTGCGCGTCGGCGACACGCTGACCGAGGGCGAGACGATCAAGATCGTCGGCATCCCCAACTTCGCGCCAGAAATCCTGCGCCGCGTGCGGCTGGAAGACCCGATGAAGTCCAAGCAGCTGCGGCGTGCGCTGGAGGACCTGGCGGAAGAGGGCGTGACCCAGGTGTTCCGCCGCGTCATCGGCGGCGACCATATCGTGGGCGTGGTGGGCGAACTGCAGCTCGACGTGCTGAAGACCCGCGTCGAGGCCGAGTATAACGTCCATATCGACCTCGAGCCCGCGCCGTTCGAGACCGCGCGCTGGATCGCAGCCGAGACCAAGGCCGATCTGGAAGAATTCATGTCGGCCAACCGCGGCGGCATGTCCGAGGACCGCGACGGCTCCCCGGTGTTCCTCGCGCGCAACGCCTGGGAGCTGGGCTACATCGCCGAGAAGAGCCCGAAGGTGAAGTTCTCGGACATTCGGGAACGAGCGTAGGCCGAGCAAAGCTCGGCCCGAGGAGCGGCAGGACATTGCCTCCGGCAATGTCCGGGAGCGCCGAAGAAAGAGCGACCACACGAAGCTCTCGATCCCTCTGTCGGTATAGAGAGGTTCTCCAATTCCGCCCTGAATGGCAGCACGCCTGTAATGCATGGCTCCGGGCTTTCCGTGCCCGGCCGTGTGTGGAAAGTTTACCGTCCCATTACAAAACAGCGGGACAGGCCATGCACGACATCGTCATCCGGGGCGGCACCATCGTCGACGGCACGGGCGCGCCGGCGTTCCAGGGCGACGTCGCGATCGACGGCGACAGGATCGTCCAGGTCGGCGGCAAGGCCGGTGCCGGCAGACGCGAGGTCGAGGCCGAGGGACGGCTGGTCACGCCGGGCTGGGTCGACGTCCATACCCATTATGACGGACAGGCCACCTGGGATCCGGTGCTGGCACCGTCGTCCTGGCATGGCGCCACAACCCTCGTGTTCGGCAATTGCGGCGTCGGCTTCGCGCCGGTGCGCAGCGAGCACCAGAAGGCGCTGATCGAAATGATGGAGGGTGTCGAGGACATCCCCGGCATCACGCTCACCGAAGGCCTCAAGTGGGACTGGGAGAGCTTTCCGGAATATCTCGATGCGCTGGATCGCCTGCCGCGCACCATCGATATCGGCGCCCAGGTTGCCCACCATCCGCTGCGCGTCTATGCGATGGGCGAGCGTGCCATCAAGCGCGAGATGGCGACGGCCGAGGACATCGAGCTGATGGCGCGGCTCACCGAGGAAGCGCTGAAGGCCGGCGCCGTCGGCTTCACCACCAGCCGCACCGACCAGCACAAGACCCTGGCCGGCGACCTGGTGCCTGGCCGCTATGCCGAGCATGAGGAGCTGATCGCGATCGGCAAGGCGATGGGCCGAGCCGGCGTCGGCACGTTCGGCTTCCTGTCCGACTTCGACGACGAGGCGGCGGAGTGGAGCTGGGTCCGCCAGGTCGCCAAGGAGAGCGGCCGGCCGGTGTGGTTCCTGCTGACCGACCGCAGCTATGACCCGCAGCGTTACAAGCGCCTGATGGACGGCGTGCGCGCCTGCCGGGCCGACAACCTGCCGCTCTATGCCCAGGTCGCGGGACGCCCCGTGGGCCTGACGCTCGGCCTCAACACCTCGCTCAATCCGTTCGGTCTGCGCGAGGGGTATGCCGCGCTCGCCCATCTGCCGCCGGCCGAGATGCTGGCGAGGCTTCGCACACCCGAGGTGCGTCGCCTGATCCTGTCGCAGGAGGCCTCGCCGCGCCTGCTCGAAGTGCTGCCGCCGCTGTCGCGCCAGATCGCGACGCGCTGGGACCGCATGTATCCGCTGGGCGACAAGCCGGATTACGAGCCCGCGCCGGAGCGCAGCATCGAAGCGCTGGCCAAGGCGGCCGGCGTGACGCCGCAGGAATATTGCTACGACTATCTGGTCGGGGCTGAAAACCGCATGGTCTACTTCCCCGTTACCAACTACGTGCACGGCGATCTCGAGGTCGTGCGCGAGCTGATCGAGGACCCGCACACCATCCTCGGCCTGTCCGACGGCGGCGCGCATTGCGGCGTGATCTGCGACGCCTCGCTCAACAGCTCGATGCTGCAGCACTGGGTGCGCGACCGCACGCGCGGGCCGCGCCTCGGCCTGGAATTCGTGGTCAAGCGCATGACCAGCAGCACTGCCGACTTCTACGGTTTCAAGGATCGCGGCCGCCTGCAGCCGGGCATGAAGGCGGACGTCAACGTCATCGACTTCGACGGCTTGTCGCTGCACAGCCCGAAGATGGTCTTCGATCTGCCGGCCGGTGGCCGTCGCCTGGTCCAGACCGTCGACGGCTACGACATGACGATCTGCTCCGGCATGCCGATCTTCGAAAAGGGCATCGAGACCGGCGCCCGTCCCGGCAAGCTCGTTCGTTCGACGTCCTGATCGGAAGCGGAGCGCGCGGCGCTCCCGTCTTGTCATCCTGAGCGAAGCGAAGGATCTCACGCTCGCCAGGGAGTGCTCCGGTCGATCCGCAAGGTCCTTCGCTTGCGCTCAGGACGACGGCGTTACCGCTTCTTCGGCGACCAGCCGTAGGCCTTGGCACACGCGCCGCCCATGAGCATCGCGCGTTCGCTGTCGCTGAGCGTCTTTGTCTCCAGGAACGGCTTCACCGCGTTCTCGTAGTTCACGACGGCAAAGGCGCGCGTCCAGTCGGTGCCCCAGAGGCAGCGCTCGAAGCCCCAGGCGTCGAACACGCGCTGCAGCGGATCCCAGATGTCGGGGAAGGGGTAGGGCTGCTTCGACAGCGTGCAGGCGCCGCTTACCTTGATCACAGCGTTCGGGCGTTTGGCGAGGTCGAGGATCTTCGGCAGGTCGGCCCACGGCTCGGCCGGTGCCGGCGGATCGCGCGGTTGCAGCAGGCCCAGATGATCGACGATGAACCGAGTATTGGGATGGCGGTCGATGATCCTGATGCCATCGTCGACCCTGCCCCAGAAAAGGAAGTTGAGCGGGAAGTCGAAGTCCACGGCGGCCTTGCAGATGCGGTCGAACCCGGGATGGTCGGGCGCGCGCTTCTCCTCCTCGCGCAGGAAGATGCGGATGCCGACGGCGCCCTGCGTCTCCTTCCACTTCGCGACCACGTCGGCCACGTTCACGTCGTCCGGATCGACCGGCTTGACGATGGCCATGCGGCCCGGGTGCTGGCGCGCGACTTCTTCTGCATAGCTGCCGTCGTACCGGTACATCGAGAAGGACGAGATGAAGATCGCGCCGTCGACGCCGACCTTGTCCATCGCCGCCACCATCTCGTCGCCGGTCACGTGCGGCGGCCAGTTCGGCACCGTGGCCCACGGCCGCTTCGGCGTGTTCGCTTCGTAAGCATGGACCTGCGAATCGATGATCGGCATGGCGTTTCTCCTTTGCTTTTGTTCTGTCGTCCTGAGCGCAGCGAAGGACCTAGCTGAACGACCAGCGAACTCCGTGGCTGGCGTGAGATCCTTCGCTGCGCTCAGGATGACAATAACTACTTCTTCTTTCGCTCCGTTACCGGCACCGTGACTTCATCGGCGCGCAGCTTCGTCAGCTCGTCTGCCTTCAACCCAAGCAGTTCGCCCAGCACCGCGTCGGTATGCTGCCCCAGGGTCGGCGCCGGGCGCTGGATCTCGGACTTGCCGCCGGTGTGGAGGCGGATGGCGGAGATCGGCACGCGGGTCTTACCGCGGCGCGGATGCTCGACATCGACCCAGAAGCCACGCGCTTCGAGATGCGGATCGTAGGCGACCTCGCGCGCGGTCTTCACCGGGGCGCACGGCACGCGCGCCTTGTTGAGCAGCGCCAGCACCTCGTCCTTGGTCTTGTCGATCGTCCAGGCGCCGACCATGTCGTCGATCATCGCCATGTTCTTCGCACGGCCCGGCGTGGTCGTGAACTCGGGGTTCGTGAGCAGGTCCTCACGGCCCAGCATCTCGCACATCGACACCCAGTGCCGCTCGGCCGAGGTGAAGATTGCGACGTAGCCGTCGCGGCAGCGATAGGTGTTGTAGGGCGCCATGGCGAGCGCGGGATGGCGGTTGCCGGTGCGGTCGGGCACATTCGTGTCGCCGTCCATCACCGCACCCAGCGCCGAGGCGATCGAGACCGCGCCGGCCTCGTGCATGGCGACCTCGACCCTCTGTCCCTTGCCCGTGCGTTCGCGCTGCACCAGAGCGCCCAGGATGCCGGCGCAGAGATGGATGCCAGCGAGGAAGTCACACACCGCGGCGCCGGCCTTGGTGGGCGGGCCGTCGGCGTCGCCCGTGGCATTGGTGATGCCGCTCATTGCCTGGATGGTGACATCCATCGCGGCGAGGTCGCGATAGGGGCCGTCGAGGCCGAAGCCCGAGCTGCCGCCATAGACGAGGCGCGGGTTCAGCTTGCTCAGCACGTCGTAACCGAGACCCAGGCGATCCATGACGCCGGCGGCGAAGTTCTCGATCAGCACGTCGGCCTGCTCGACCAGCGCCAGGAACAGTTCCTTGCCGCGCGGCTGCTTGAAGTCGAGGACGACCGACTCCTTGTTGGAGTTCAGCATGACCAGCGGGTAGGGCTCGACCTCGCGCTTGCGGCGGCGCACCACGTCGCCCTCCGGCGGCTCGATCTTGAGCACGCGCGCGCCCATGAAGGCGAGCTGCAGTCCGCAATAGGGGCCGTTGTAGATCTGCCCGAGATCGAGGACGAGCATCCCGTCGAGCGGGCGGCGGATGGTCATGGGCGCTTTCTCCGATAGGCTTGCCCGGACTGTAACGCGAACCGGCGGCGCGGGGAGGGCGGAGTGCATCCCCGGTCCGTTGTGCGAGCCGGAGAGGCGCTCTAGGTTCGCCGCCATGAGCAACATCGTACGAATCGACGTCGGTCCGCGCATGAGCGAGGCCGTGACCCTGGGCAACCGCATCCATTGCTCGGGTATGATCCCCGAGGATACGAGCGCCGACATCACCGGACAGGTGCAGCAAGCGCTGGCCGAGATCGAC
>JAKFVZ010000079.1 GCA_021732965.1 Reyranella sp. | reverse complement strand
ACATCTAGGCGATGCGGCTGGTTTCGTTGACCGCGGGTCCCACGACCGTGAAGTCGAGCCGATCGAAGCTGCCGATGTTGCCGTAGAAGACCTCGCCGATATGCAGGCCGATATAGACGTCGGTGATCGGTTGCTCCTCGGCAAGACGGCGTTCGTTCAGCTCCTTCATGCGGGTGCGCAGGTTCTCCTCGGCACGCAGTGCGCAGCGACAGGCTTCGGCCGGGTCGTCGGCGCGGAAGACCGCCAGCGTGCCGTCGCCGATCAGCTTCAGCACGTCGCCGCCGGCCTCGTGGATCGCGGTGATCACCACTTCGGCGTAGTCGTTCAGCAGCGGGATGATCTCGCTGGGCTTGGCGGTGTCGGTGATGGCGGTGAAGCTGCGCAGGTCGGAGAACCACAGCGCCGCCTCGATCCGATCGGCGACGCCGCGCTGGATGCTGCCTTCCAGCACGCGCCGTCCGGCGTCGCGACCGAGATAGACCTGGACCAGCGTGTCGGCGCTGCGCGCCAGCGCCGCGCTCTTGATCGCGAGCGCCAGTGCCGGCACCAGTCGGCGCAGCGCCGCCAGGTTGGCGTCGCTGAAGCCCTCGGAATGCCGCGTCGACCAGGCCGAATAGACGCCGTCCATGTCGCCGATCTTGGTATCGCCGGCGAAACGATGGATGAAGACGACGTAGTCGGTGTACCCGGCGTCCTTCATCTCCTGCACGACGCTGAAGTCGATCGCGTCGCCGAAGCCGATGCGCCGGCGCAGTTCCTCGCCGCCGGTCTGCAGCAGGTGGAAGAAGGGGCTGCGTTGCCAGGATTCGGCGGCGGGACCGCCCTGGTCGGTGCGGGCGTAATCCGTGGCGGCCTCTTCCTCGACGGAATCGTCGCGCCAGCGATAGATGCGGCCCTCGTGCACGGGATGCAGCGTGTCGACGAAGGACAGCGCCCGCGAGAGCATGAGGCCCGCTCCGCGGCACTTCTCGCAGAATTCGCGCAGGAGCTGGGCCTCGTCCACGCCATCGAGACCGCGGCGGACGATCCAGTCGAGAAGGATATCGGTATCGAGCGGCGTCATGGGGCTATCGCCCCATCAACTCATGCGGTCGCGGAAATGACAAGCCGCGCGATGTCCCGGCGCGACCTCGCCGAAGGCCGGATACTCGGCCGTGCAGATGTCGGCCTTGAGCGGGCAGCGCGGGTTGAAATGACAACCCGGTGGCGGGTTGAGGGCGCTGGCGATCTCGCCGCGCGCCTTGGCGTCGGCGCTGATGGCGGCGCGGTGGAACGGGTCGGGGATCGCGGCGATGAGCGCGCGCGTGTAGGGATGGCGCGGGTTCTCGAAGATCTCCTGCCAACCGCCCTGTTCGACGATGCGACCGAGATACATCACCGCCACGCGGTCGCTCACATGCTCGACCACGCCGAGATCGTGGCTGATCATGATGTAGGCCAGCCCCATCTCGTCCTTGAGCTCGAGCAGGAGGTTGATGATCTGGGCGCGGATCGACACGTCGAGTGCCGAGACCGGCTCGTCGCAGAGCACCAGCTTCGGCTTCAGGATCAGGGCTCGGGCGATGCCGATGCGCTGGCGCTGGCCGCCTGAGAATTCATGCGGGTAGCGGTCGGCCTGCTCGGGGCGGAGACCGACCTTGGCCATCATTTCGATGACGCGCGCCTCGACTTCGGCCTTGTCGGTGATGCCGTGCAGGCGCAGCGGATCGGCCAGCGTCCGGCGCACCGTCTGCCGCGGGTTGAGCGAGGCGTAGGGGTCCTGGAAGACCATCTGGACCGTGCGCGCCATCTTCATGCGGTCGGGTGGCGTACTGCCCGAGATCTGCTGGCCGTCGACGTTCATCGTGCCGCGCGTCGGCGGCAGCAGGCCCATGATGGCCAAGGCGAGCGTGGACTTGCCGCAGCCCGATTCGCCGACCAGGCCCAGGCACTCGCCGGGCTTCACGTCCAGCGTGACGCCGTCGACCGCCTTCAGGGTCTTGATGCCGCCGGCAAAAGAATTGCCGACCTTGAAGTGGACGGCGAGGTCGTCGAGCGAAAGCAGAGCGTCAGCCATGATGATGGCACCTCACGACGCCCTCGGCGGGTAGCGGCGTCGCCTCCGGTACGACCGTGCGGCAGACATCGGTGACGGCCGAGCAGCGCGGATTGAAGCGGCAGCCGGCCGGATAGTTGGCGATCGAGGGGACGACACCCGAAATCTCGCGCAGCTTCTGGCGGCCGCGCCGCGCGCGCTCGCCGAGCCGCGGCAGGGAATCGATCAGGCCCTGCGTATAGGGATGGCTGGGTCGCGCGAAGATTGAATCGGCCACCTGGCTCTCGACGATGCGGCCGGCATACATGACCGCGACGCGCTTGCACATGTTGGCGACCAGGCCGAGATCGTGGCTGATCATCAGGATGGCGGTGCCCTTGGCGGCGCACAGTTCGGCCATCAGGTCGATGATCTCGGCCTGCACCGTGACGTCGAGCGCCGTGGTCGGCTCGTCGGCGACCAGCAGGTCGGGGCCACAGGCGAGAGCAATGGCAATCATCACCCTCTGGCGCATGCCGCCGGAAAGCTGGTGCGGATAATCCTTGATGCGCCGCTCGGGCGAGGGCACCCGGACCTGGCGCAGCGCCTCCTCGGCGCGGTCCATCGCCTCGTTCCAGTTGGCGCCCTGGTGAAGCACGAACATCTCGGCGATCTGCTTGCCGACCGGCGATAGCGGATTGAGCGCGGTCATCGGCTCCTGGAAGATCATGGCGATGCGCTTGCCGCGCAGGCGCCGCATCTCGGCGGCCGAGACGTTCTGGATCTCCTGTCCGTCGAGCACGATCCTGCCGCCGGCCAGAGACAACGGACGGCGCAGCAGGCCCATCACCGAGAGCGCCGTGATGCTCTTGCCGCATCCCGATTCCCCCACCAGTCCGAAGGCCTCGCCGCGGCCGATCTCGAACGAGACGTTCTCGACGGCGTTATAGGTGACGCCGTCGCCGGCCAGAGCGATGCGCAGATTGTCGACCTTGAGGAGGGGCGTGGTCATGCGCGTGCCCTCATCCTCGCCGCGTCGTCGATTGCGGGTCGAGATAGTCGCGCAGGCCGTCGCCCAGCAGGTTGAGGCCGAGCACGGTGAAGAAGATCGCGAGACCCGGGAACACCGACAGCCACGGCGCCGTGGTGATCTGGTCGCGTGCTTCCGACAGCATGCTGCCCCAGCTCGGGAAGGGCGGCCGGATGCCGAGGCCGAGGAACGACAGGGCCGCCTCGGACAGGATGGCGCCGCCCATGCCGAGCGTCGCGATCACGATCAGCGGCCCCAGGATGTTGGGCAGGACCTGCGTGAACATGATCCGCAGGTCGCCATAGCCCAGGATGCGGGCGGCCTGGATGTAGCCCTGGCTCTTCAGCGACAGGACCTGGGCGCGGGCGATGCGGCAGGAATAGGACCAGCTTGTCAGGCCGAGCGCGATCACGAGGCTGACGAGGCCCGGCCCGAGGATCGCCATGATCGCCAGCGCGAAGACCAGCGAGGGGATCGCCAGCATCAGGTTGGTGAGGCCGCTCACAAGATCGTCCCACCAGCCGCCCCAGTAGCCGGCGGTGAGGCCGAGCGTCACGCCGATCAGGCTGTTGCAGATCTGGCTGATGATCCCGACGCTCAGCGACACGCGTGCGCCGTAGACGATGCGCGAGTAGATGTCGCGGCCCTGCGCGTCGGTGCCGAAGGGGAACTCCCAGCAGGGCGCGATCTCGGCGTTCATAAGGTTGGCGTCCATCACCGGATCGGTGAGTGCGATCCACGGCGCGAGGACGGCCGACGAGATGGCGATGGCGACCAGCGCCCCGCCGACCCAGAGCGAGGAGCCGCCCTTCAACCGCAGGCGGGGAATCTTCAGGGCGAGGCTCATCGGTACCGGATCCGGGGGTCGATCACGACATAGGCGATGTCGACCAGCGTGTTGATGACGAGGAAGAACAGCACGATCATCAGGATGCAGCCTTGGACCGTGGGCATGTCGCGCTGGAACACCGAGTCGACCATCAGCGAGCCGACGCCCGGCCAGGCGAACAGCTTCTCGACCACGACCGCCTGGCCCATCAGCGAACCGAACTGCAGGCCGACGATCGTAATGACCAGGACCAGCGCGTTGCGCAGCACGTGCCATTCGACGACGCGGCGCTCGCTCATGCCCTTGCTGCGCGCGGTGCGGACGAAGTCGGCGTTGAGCACGTCGAGCACGGCGGCGCGCGTGGTGCGGGCGAGCAGGGCCATCGGGCCGACGCCCAGCGCAATCGCGGGCAGGATCAGGTTGCGCAGGCCGCCGTCGCCGTAGCCGAAGCTTGGCAGCCATTGAAGCTTGAGCGCGAACAGGTACATCAGCATCAGGCCGAACCAGAACTGGCTGAGCGAGAGGCCGGAGATGGCGCCCACCATGGCGGCGGTATCGATGAGGCTGCCGGGCTTCAGCGCGGCGAGGAAACCCAGCGTGACGCCCACCAGGATCGCGAAGGTCATCGCCGCAAGAACGAGTTTCAGCGACGGCCAGATGCGGACCGCCAGCATCTTGGTGACGGGCTCGCGCGTTCGGAAGGAGGTGCCGAGATCGCCGGTCGCCGTGGCGGCGACGTATTTGGCGAAGCGCTCGACCAGCGGATCGTCGAGGCCCATCTCCTTGCGCATGCGCTCCATGACCGCGGGGTCGATGGTGGAGCGCCCGTCCTCGTTCATGCCGGAGATGAAGCTGCCCGGCAGGACGGAGAACAGCAGGAACACGAGTGCCACGACGGCGAGCAGCGTCGGGATGACGTTGGCGAGGCGGCGGCCGAGAACGATGAGCATTGCGAGGATCCCGGAGATTCCCCGCCGCTAGCGGGGAATCTCCGACTTTCCGTGTCGCCGGTTACTTCGCGGGCGAGCTGGCGTCGACCCAGATGTTCTCCGGGTACTGGTGGGTGATCTCGGTCGGGTTGGGCTGCAGGCCGTGGACCCACGGCTGGAACGCCAGAACCGCCTTGTTGTAGTTGAAGAACCAGACCGGCGCTTCTTCGTAGAGCAGGTTGTTGGCCTTCTTCAGGATCTCGTCGCGCTTGGCCATGTCGCCTTCCTGGGCGGCGTCGTCGAGCAGCTTGTCGAAATCGGCGTTGTTGAAGCCGGTGTAGTTGCAGGCGGTGCGCGGCGTCCTGGAATAGTAGCAGCGCAGGGTGGCGAGCGAGTCCGGGCCGGTCAGGCTGGAGGCGATGAGCGTCTGGTGGTCGCCCTTCATCAGGATCTCGGTCAGCACCGTGACCTCGACCAGCTTGGGCTTGGCCTTGATGCCGACACGCGCCAGCATCGGGATCACCGCCTCGACGATCGGCAGGCCCCAGCTTTCGTTCTGGCTGGTCGTCCACTCGAACTCGAAGCCGTTGGGATAGCCCGCCTCGGCCAGCAGCTTCTTGGCCTTCTCCGGATCGTACGGGTAGGGCTTCATGGTCTTGTCGAAGGCCGCGGAGGAGGGCGGCAGCCAGCTGGTGGCGCGATAGGCCTTGTCCTTGACCAGGCGCGAGATGATCAGGTTGGAGTCGATCGCGTAGTTGATCGCCTGGCGCACACGCTTGTCCTGGAACGGCTTGATCGAGTTCAGGTTGATGTGCGTCGAGCGCGTGAACATCTCGGCCACTTCCAGGATGCCCTTGGAGAGCTGCGGATCGGCGCGATAGGCGACGTACTGCGCCGGGCCCAGGATCGAGGTGTCGATCTCCTTGTTGCGGAAAGCGACGTCGCGGGCGGCGGCTTCAGCCATGATCAGCACCTCGAGCTTGTCGAGGTAGGGCTGGCCCGTCTTGTAGAACTTGTCGAAGCGATCCATCACGACGCGCGAGCCGGGAATGTGTTCCTTGAACTTGAACGGGCCGAGGCCGACCGGATTGGAGGCGTAGTTGCCCTTCTCGACTTCCTCCTTGGGCAGGATCGCGGTCGAGCCGCCGAAGAAGTAGTAGCCGGGATCGACGCGATCGGTGATCGTCATCTCCAGCGTGTAGTCGTCGATTTTCTTCAGGCCGGAAATTTCCTTGGCCGTGCCCTTCTCGACATCGACAGCGCCCTTGATCAGGCGGACGTAACGCGCGCCGGGATAGCCCTTGCTGCCGTCCATGATGCGGGTGAACGAGAAGATCACGTCGTCGGCCGTCATCTTGCGGCCGTTGTGGAAGAAGGCGTCGTCGCGCAGCTTGTAGGTATAGGTGAGGCCGTCGGCCGATGCCGTGACGGACTTGGCGAGTTCGAGCGTGAGCTTGTTGGCCGCGGTGTCCCAGTTGTAGAGCGAGCGCTGCAGCGCCTTGCCGACGATGTCGTCCTGGGCGCGCGGCGTGACGTGCGGGTCGAGGCTGCCGAAGCTCGCGGCGTAGGGCGCCGTCATGCGGAGCGTGCCGCCCTTGCGCGGCGTCTGCTGGGCGTTTGCCGCCCCGGCGCCGATGACGGCAATCGCGGCGACCGCGAGCCATGCCAATTTACGCATCAACCATCCCCCTCGTGAACGTTCTCGCAGGAACGCATTCCATCTTGCCTTGACCGTCCGTGCAAGAGGAATGCCGATGGGCCGAGCGAAGCTCGGCCCGGGGAGCGTCAGGCCGCGGCTTGGTTACAAGCCGCTAAGCAAGGCGATGTCCGGGAGGGCCGAAGACAGAGCGATCACGCTTGACCCCTCCGTCGCGTAAGACGCGACACCTCCCCATTTGAATCTATCGGATTCACGGATCGTCGCATGGAAGAGTTACCGTGCATCGGTCGGATTCCTCCTCATTCAGATGGGGAGGTGGCGGCGTCTTACGCCGACGGAGGGGTCAAAAACGCCCCGACGACAATGACCCCTCCGGCCCTGCGGGCCACCTCCCCATCTGAATGGGGAGGAAAATGAGCCGGGCCGCTGCCGCGCCAAGATGTGTGAACGCGATAGCCATTTGAATGCGGAGGAGGGTGATTCGCCTACGCCGGCACGCAGTAGCCGTCGCGGCGCGGGTCGCAGCCGCCGGTGAAGATGCCGGTTTCCGGATCGACCGCGACGCCCTGCATGCCGCCGACCTTCATGGTCCATTCCGGCCCCGTCGTAACGTTGTGGCCGAGTTTGCGCAGGTCGGCATGGACGTCCGGCGGCAGGCGCGATTCCAGGAACACTTCCGCGCCGTCGGTCAGTCGGCCGCGCGGCGCCTCGATCGCCTGCTGCAGCGGCAGGCCGAAATCGACATGCTGGACCATCGCCTGCGGCTGGGTCTGCAGGATGCCGTAGCTGCCGGGCGTGCCCAGCGCGAGGATCGGATCGCCTTCCTTGGTCGAGATCGACGGCGCCATGCACATCGGCAGCTGGTCGCCCGGCTTCACGCGGTTCGGGCTCTTCGGATTGACGTCGGCCCAGTAGAGGAAGTTGTTGAGGCAGAGGCCGGTGCCGGGCACCACGATGCCCGAGCCGAACACGCTGCCCAGGCTCTGCGTCAGGCAGATCAGGTTGCCCTCGTTGTCGGCGATCGAGAACGACGTCGTGTGGCTCTCGTCGGTCGGCGAGACCGGCTCCTGCGGCGGCGTCCACTGCTCGGTCGGGCCGATCACCGGCTTGCCGTCGCGCACGCGAGCGCGCAGCGTCTCGACATGGGCGTCCGACAGGATTTCGGCCAGCTTCTGCGGCGCCGGCACGCCGGTCGCGATGCGCACGCCGGCGGCTAGGCGGACGGCGCGCAGCACCGTATCGACATGCTCCGTCGAATTGCGCTTCATCTTCGCGAGGTCGAAGCCTTCGAGGATGCGGAGCGTCAGCAGGAACTGGAAGCCCTCGCAGGGCGGCGGCGGCACATGGACGGTGCGGCCACGATAAGTGACGGAGACCGGATCGCGCCACGTCGCCTTGGCGGCCAGCAGGTCGTCCATGACCATGCAGCCGCCCAGCTCGGTCAACCGGTCTAGGATCTTCCTGCCGAGCGCGCCGCCGTAGAGCAGGCCCGGACCTTCGCTGGCCAGCGCCTCGAGCGTGCGCGCCAGATCGGGCTGCTTCAGCACGAAGCCTGGCTTCACGTTGCCCGCGCCGGCCGTGTAGACGCGCGACCATTCGGGATGCAGCGCCTTGTGTCCGGCCAGTTCGCCGGCGACGCCCTGGATCTCCTCGATGTTGAACTCGATGAGCTGGAAACCGTCGCGCGCGATGGCGATCGCGGGCGCGAAGAGTTCCGGCAGCTTCTTCTTGCCGTGCGTGCCGTTCAGCTCGCACCAGCCGGCGAGGTTACCCGGTGCGCCGACGGCGAGAGCGCCGCGCTGCAACTGCGAGCGGTTGCTGAGCTTGTCGATCGGAAAGTTCTTCGAGATCGGTCCGACGAAGTCGAGCGTGCGCACGCGCTTCTCAGCGGCGATGTAGCAGGTCGCGACACCGCGGCCGGCGAGGCCCGACATGTAAGGTTCGACGACGTTCAGTGCGGCTGCAGTTGCGACCGCCGCGTCGAAGGCATTGCCGCCGTTGGCCAGGATGCGGGCGCCTGCGGCTGCGGCCAGCGGATGAGCAGCGGCCACCATGCCGTGCCGCGATGCGATTGTCGGGCGCTTGCCATGTTGCAGCATCTACTCGTCTCCCCAATAAGGTGCGGCGGATCGTGCCGGGTCCGGCCGCTCGCGACCACAACGAATTGCGATAAGCTGCCAGCGGAAGGAAACGGACCTCATGCGCAAACTCGAATTCGGCTGGTTCCTGCCCACCGCGGGCGACACCACCGCCTATGGCCTGCCGAGCGCCCAGATCCCGCCGTCGCTCGAACTGTTCGACAGGATCGTCGGCGCGGCCGAGGCAGCGGGCTTCGAATACATGCTGGTGCCGGTCCAGACCGCGTGCTGGGAGGCCTGGATCTCCAGCGCCATGATGGTGGCGCGCTCGAAGTCGATGCGCATGCTGGTCGCGGCGCGGCCGAGCTACATCAATCCCGTGCTGCTGGCCAAGATGATCACCGCCTTCGACCAGCTTTCGGGTGGCCGCATCTGCATCAACCTGATCGCCGGCCAGAGCGAGGCCGAGAATGCCTCCGAAGGCATCAAGTGGGGCAAGGAAGAGCGCTACGAGATCATGGACGAGGAAGTCTCGATCCTGAAGGCGCTGTGGACCACGAAGGGTCCGGTGAACTTCGACGGCAAGTTCTATCAGCTCAAGGGCGCGCAGATCCGGCCCTATCCGTTGCAGCAGCCGCACCCGCGCTTCTATCTCGGTGGCGGCTCGAAGCAAGCTTGGGAAATTTCCGCCAAGCACTCCGACGTGCATCTCTTCTGGGGCGACACCTACGAGCGCATCCGCGCCAACATGGCCGAGATCAAGTCGATGGCGGCGCGCCACGGCCGCGAGAACGAGATCGGCTTCGGCATGCGCCTGCAGGTCGTCTGCCGCGAGACCGAGAAGGAAGCCTGGGACTTCGCGCATGGTCTGGTCGAGCATGCCAGCGAGGCGCAGAAGGCCTTCGTGAAGGAGCGCTTCGCCACCTCGGAAGCCAACCGCCGCGTGCGCGAGCTGGCGGCGATCGGCGAGACGATCGAGCCGCATCTGTGGACCGGCATCACCCAGGTCCGCCCCGGCGCCGGCATTGCCATCGTCGGCGATCCCGAACAGTGCGCCGACACCTTGCAGAAGTTCATCGATCTCGGCTGTCACTCCTTCTGTCTGTCTGGCTACCTGCACGACGAGGAGGCGGAACGCTTCGGCAAGTGGATCATGCCGATCCTGCGCCAGCGCAATCCGGGGCGGATGCTGGCAGCGTAGGCCGAGCGAAGCTCGGCCCGATAGCGTCAGGACATCGCTTTGCGATGTCCGGGAGCGCCGAAGAACGACGGGCCACGTATGACCCCTCCGGCGCTCCGCGCCACCTCCCCATTTGAATGGGGAGGAAGGTGATCCCGCTTCGTCTTCACGGTAGACATGGATCAGGATCCCTCACTTCGCTGCTCCTCAAAGCGTGAGCTGCCATGGCCCAGCCGACCCTGCCGGATTTCAGCGCCCGCCAACTCGAAGCGGTTCTCGCCGTCGGCGAATACGGCAGCTTCATCGCGGCCGCGTCGCGGCTGCGCATCTCGCAGCCGGCGCTGACGCGCACCATCAAGCGGATCGAGGCGGCGCTGGGCGTACGCCTGTTCGAGCGCAGTACGCGCCATGTGCAGATCACGCCGGCCGGCCGCGAGTTCGCCGCCGTGGCCGAGCGCATGCTGAACGACCTGCGTATTACCGTGCGCTCGATCCGCGAAGTTGCCGAGGAGCAACGCGGCCGGCTCAGCATCGCCAGCATCATGTCGGTGGCGAGCGGCGCGCTGCCGCTGCTGCTCGCGTCCTATCGCGCCGACCGGCCGGGCATCGAGATCCATGTCCAGGAGGGCGTGCATGGCAGCGTGCTCGAGGCGGTGCGCAGCGGAGCCGCCGATCTCGGCCTCACCTATGTCGACGAGCTGCCCGACGCCATTTCGGGCGAGGCGCTGCAGCGCGAGACCTTCTGCCTCGTGGTGCCGCGCCGCCACCGGCTGGCCGCGCGCCGGACCGTGGCGCTGGCCGAGTTGCGCGACGTGCCGCTGGTGGCGCTGCCCAGCGATTCGCGTACCCGGCGGACGGTGGATGCCGCGGCGTCGGTTGCCGGGCTCACGCTTCGCCAGATCGTCATCGTCAACCAGTTCGCGACGCTCATGGGCTGCGTGCGCGCCGGCGTCGGTCTCGCCATCGTGCCGACCGGCGCCACGGGCCTGTTCCTCGGGCGAGATCTGCGGGCCATTCCGCTCGGCGAGCCGAAGCTCTCGCGTCGCCTCGGCCTCGTTCTCCTGCGGGAACGGGAACCGTCACCGGCTGCGGCCGGCTTTCTCGCACTTGCGCGCCGGGCCTGGCCGAAGCCCGCCGGGCGTTGATGCGCGAAATGGAATAATTGCAGCTATCAGCTTGCGGTTGGCATAGGCGTACGGAAGGCTATTCTGGCGGCAGCCCGTCTGGCGTCAGGTGCGCGGCGCGGTGGAGGAAACGACGTGCAGTTTGCATCCCGATCCTACTCGGCCGACAGCATTTCGGCCGTCCAGGAACTCTATCATTCCAACGGCTGGACCGACGGCCTGCCGATCGTGCCGCCGACGCGCGAGGCGGTTCAGGAATGCCTCGAATGGGTGATGATGCCTCCCGACCAGCTGATCGGCATCGAGCCGGTGCGCGGTCTCGCCATCACCGCCGAGAAGCTCGCGATCAATGCCGTGATGGCGGGCTGCCTGCCCATGCATTTCCCCGTCGTCGTGACGGCGTGGACCGCCATGATGCAGGACGAATTCCTGATGCACGGCGCCACCGCCAGCACCGGCGGCTGCGCGGTGCTGGTCATCCTGAACGGGCCGATCCGGCTCGAGATCGGCGCCAGCGGCACGTTCAACGCGCTTGCCAACTCGGACCGCGCGACGGCGGTCATCGGGCGCGCCATCCGGCTCTGCCTGATCAACCTGCTGGACGATCGGCCGGGCGTGATCGACCGCTCGACGCTCGGCCATCCCGGCAAGTTCAGCTACTGCGTCGCCGAGGACGAGGAAGACACGACCTGGCTTCCGCTGGCCGAGCATCGCGGCGTACCCAAGGGCGCGTCCTCCGTCACGGTGATGTCAGCCGGCGCCCCGCGCCAGCTCATGAACGAATGGACGACCAAGCCCGAGGAAATCCTGGAAACCTTCGCGGCCGAGATGCGTGCCAACATGCGCCACTACTCGATCCATCCCGGCAACTACGCGATCGTCGTTCCCAAGCAGTTGCGTGAACATCTGCAGGCTGGCGGCTGGACCAAGGCCGACATCGCGACCTTCATCCACGAGCGTGCCCGCATCCATCGCCGTGAATGGGCCGAGGTCGGCAAGGGCGCCGTCGTCCGCGATCGCGGCGACAGCGTCTACACGGCAATGGATTCACCCGACCAGCTCCTGGTCATCGCGGCAGGCGGACCGGCCGGCGGCTTCGGCGCCGTGATTCCGCCGTGGCTCGGCAACAAGAGCTATGCCGTCACCCTTCCCATCGGCGTCTGCGTCGATTGCGAACCTCCCAAGAAGTAAGAGGAACCCCCATGTTCGAAGTTCTCGATCCCACGCCCGGCACCGCGCCGCCGGCCGGCCGGCTCGCCCCGCGTCTCGACACGCTGGAGGGCAAGACCATCGGCTTCATCTCGAACGGCAAGGAAGGCACCAAGGGCTTCTTCAGGCACCTCGACCAGATCCTGCGCGAGGAATACGGCGTCGCCAGCGTGGTGAGCCGGACCAAGTCGAACTACAGCGCCCCGGCCGATCCGCACATCGTGGCGGAGATCAAGGGCTGGGACGCCGTCGTTTCCGGCCTGGGGGATTGAGGCTCCTGCTCATCGTGCAGTCTGCACGACTCAGTTACCGCTGAACGCCTGGAAGTTCCCGCTTTCAGCGTGATGACGACCCGGTTCGCCAGTGCGGCCGATATGATGAGCCGCGTGCTCGGCATGCCGGGCTACGCCTTCGCCCAGATCGGTCATCCGGTCAGCAGCGCGACCGACGACCAGCTCCGCGACATGGCCCGTACGGCCATCGAGCAGGGGCTGGCGATGCTGGTGAAGCCGAAGGCGTGATCTCCCCAACGGCAACCTCCGGCGGCTTTTTGCGTTGCCGGAGGGAACCAATAACGGGAGTTCACGGCATGAAGCCGATGGCTATTTTGGGCGTCCTTCTGATCGCGATCGGCATCGCCGGTTTGGCGATCGACAACATCTCGTTCACCGAGCGCAAGACCATCGTCGATGCCGGCCCGCTCAAGGTAACCGCAGACGAACAGCGCACCATTCCGATCCCGACCATTGCGGGCATCGTTGCCGTGATCGCGGGCGCCGGCCTGCTGTTCATGGGCCGAGCCGCGCGCGGCTGAGGCCGTCGAGGCGATCTCACCGTTCCGGGATCTCCATCCGGACCGCAATGGCGGCGCTGGCGATCACTGCCGGATCGTTGTTCTCCGGATCGGCGATGTCGAGGCCGCCCTTGACCACCTTCACGGTGACGATGCCGTGCGGCAGGGAAGCCTTCACCTTTTCGGCGTCGACCTTGTCGGGCTGCTGCACGCCGATCGTCACGTCGACGAACATGCCGGTCTTCGTGTTCACCTTGAGGGTCCGGATCATCGCGAGCGACGAGTGGTGCAGGGCGTCCTGCACCGCGCGCAGGGCGGCCTTGGTGTAGTCGCCGCCGTGCAGGTCGTTGCCGGTACCGAGTTCGAGGATCACGCGCTTTGCGGTCATGGTCTGGCTCCCCTCACAGGTCCAGGCGGACGATGGCGGCCGCCTGGGCGATCACCGTCTTGTCCGTGCCGGCTTCGTTGGCGACTTCGAGTCCGCCCTCTACGACTTTCACCGTGCCGGTGCCGTGCGGCAGAACCGCTAGCACCTGCGCGGTGTCGACCTGATCGGGCTGGGGCACGCCGATCAGGACCTCGACCACCATGTCGTCGCTCGATTTGCCGAGCGCCGTCGCGACGGTGAGCGAGTTGTGCCACAGCGCGTCGCGCAGGGCCCGGACGGCGGCCTTGGTGTAGTCGCCGCCCCTTATGTCGGTGCCCATGCCGATCTCGAGGGCCACTTTCTTCAGCGCCATGGATTTCTCCTTGTCAGGGCTTCGCGAGACCAGCCTTGATGAGCAGCGGCTTTACCTCGGCATAGTACTTCTCGGCGAAAGCGCGGAAGTCCGCGGGGGGCTTGTCCCACGGAACCTGGATGAACTTCGCGAGATACTCGGTCACCTTCGGCTCGGCGGAGGCCTGCTTGAAAGCCTCGTGGAGCGTGTTGACGATCTCAGGCGGCATGCCCTTGGGGCCGAGCAGGCCATAGGGGCTCTGGCCCACGACGTTGACGCCGAGTTCCACCATGGTCGGCACGTCCGGATAGCGCGGGATGCGCTTCTCGGTGGCGAAGGCCAGGATCCGGCACTTGCCGTCGTCGACGAACGGCGCCCACTGCGCGGCGTCGGCGATGAACTGGATCTCGCCGCTCATCAGCGCCTGCATCCACTCCGCGCCGCCCTTGTAGGGAACGTGGGTGAACTTCGCGCCGGTGGCCTGCTCGACCTCGATCATCATGAGCTGGCCGGTGCCGCCCACGCCCGAGGTGCCGTAGTTGTACTTGTCGGGGTCCTTCTTGCCCGCCGCGATCATGTCCTGGAACGTCTTCCAGGGAGAGTCGGAGCGCACGACGATACCCATCGTGTAGCCCGACAGGCCGGTGATGTAGGTGAAGTCGGTCAGCGGATTCCAGCTGGTCTGCTGGTAGTGCGGATAGCGCAGCGTGTTGATGCTCATCACCGCCAGCGTGTAGCCATCGGGCTTGGCGTTGAGCAGCATCGCCGGCGCCAGCGTGCCGGCCGCGCCGGGCTTGATGTCGATGATGATCTGCTGGCCCAGGATCTTGCCGACCGCCTCGGCGAGCAGGCGCATGTGGACGTCGGTGACGCCGCCCGCGGCGAAGGGATTGTAGATCGTGATCGGCTTCTCGGGCTTCCAGCGCGGCTGGGCGCGCGCCACCATGGGGGCGGTCAGCGCGGTCGTGCCGGCCAGAACGGCAAAGCGGCGACGGTTCATCGACATCGGGGACATGAACGCTCCTCCTGTTTCTTTCTTGTAGGTCTCGCGCATGGCGAAACGGCTGCGCGAGGCAGCCGTCCGTCGTTCCATAGCGTCTTGGCGAAGGCGCGTTAAGCGCTACTTCCGGCGTGCCGCGTCGACGCTCCACGGGCCGGGACCGGCCGCGGCGAAGTACAGGAAGACGAAGCAGTAGAGGATCGCCAGCTCGCCCGCGTTGAGGATCGGATAGAAGCCGCGCGGCGCGTGGGCCATGAAGTAGGCCACCGCCATCAGGCCCGACAGCACGAAGGCGACGCTGCGGGTGAACAGGCCGAGGATGATCAGCACGCCGCCCACCAGCTCCAGGATACCGGCGATACCCGGTAGCGAGGTCAGGCTGAGGTTGGCGAACATCGGCATGACGGGGATTTTCAGCAGCTTTGCCGTGCCATGCTGGAGAAAGAGCAGTCCTGTCATGATTCGCAGGATGCTGAGCAGGCGCGGAGCCCACGCCGAGGCCAGAGCGTCGAAGTTCATGACGAGAATTCCCCAAGGTTGAACCGTGTGGAGGCCATCGTCATTGCAGTCCTGGCTTCTGACAAGCGATTGGACGGTGATCGGGTTACCAAACGGTCAGTGAGCACGCCCGCTTCGTTGCCCGGTCGCGAGAACCATGCTGCGACCTCAGGCGATCGGCCTCGGTGGGCCTGCCGGATGGGGGACCGGCGTCGGGTGATCCTCCGGGATCGGTACGCCGGGACGTCCCGGCATTTCCGGCGGTACGGGATCGACTTTTCCAGGAATGGGCGGGACCGCAGGCACTTCACGGGGCGGGTCTGCTGCGTGTGAGGTCATCATCTGTGTCCAATCGCTTTAAAGATTTCCCGTGAGGAAACGCCGCGCTTCGGAACAGGGTTGCATGCCGCGCCAATTCAGGACGCGGTTAACCGCGCATTTCGCAGTAGCCCGATGATCTCCGGCCGCCTATTTCTCCGGCACCTTGCCGATCCGTTCCACGGCGACCTTGAGGCGCGCTGCGTCCTTTTCGAGGAACACCTTGAATTGGGGCGCATCCAGATAGGCGATCGGCGTTTCCACCTTGGCCATCGCCTCCTTGAACTCGGGATCCTCGACGGTGCGCCGAACCGCATCGCGCAGCGTGGCCTGTATGGCGGCCGGCGTAGCCACGGGGGCGAACAAGCCCGACCAGATGTAGAAGGTGGCGTCGTAGCCCAGCTCCTTCATGCTGGGGACGTTGGGCAACGACGCGAGGCGCTTGTCCCCCCACACGGCCAACGCGCGCATCTTGCCGGCCTTGATCTGTGCCATGGCAGCCGACGGGCCGGACGCCAGCGCGTCGATCTGCCCGCCCAACAGGGCCGCCACGGCCGGGCCGCCGCCCTGGTAGGGGATATGGAACAGCTTGATCCCGGCTGCGGTGGCGAAGATCTCCATCGCCACATGCAACGTGCCGTAGACGCCGGATGAGCCGTAGTTGATCGTGCCCGGCCTGGCCTTCGCGGCCTCGACGAGGTCCTTCAGGGTCTTGAAGGGACCGTCCTCGCGCACGACGAGAATCGTGGGATCGGCGCTGATCAGGGCGATGGGCGCGAACTGATCCAGCTCGTAGGCCGGTGTTCGCCCCTGGAGGACATCCGCCACCGGCAGCACCGAGATCGACGAGAGCGCCATCAGCAGCGTGTACCCGTCCGGCGCCGAGCGCGCCGCCTGGGCCGTACCCACAGATCCGCCGGCACCGCCCTTGTTCTGCACGACTACGGACTGCTTCAGGATCCGGCTCATCACGTGCGCCAGCGGCCGGCCGGTGATGTCGGCGACGCCGCCGGGCGGGAAGGGCACGATCATCGTGATCGGCCGCGACGGATAGGCGTCCTGGGCCCGGACGGGAAGGCCGAGCGGCAGAAGTGCGGCACTGGCCAGCAGGGAACGGCGCTTCATCTTCTCCTCCTCTTTCTTGTTTTTTGCTTTCTACTTCTTCGACCCGGCCTGGGCCGCCCCGGCTCGCGTTGCGGGATAGGTGGCGGTGAAGCCGAAGATGGTCGAGAGCGCGTTGGGCTCCATGATCTTGTCGATGTCGTCGAGACCCGCGGTCTTCGCGGGCTTCAGGCCCAGCACCAGGGCACCCTTCGGCGCCTTCCAGTCGGCGATGAACGAGACGACCGCGTCGAGAGCCTTCAGCGTCTCGCCGCTCTGCGCCTGGGCGAAGGCGCCCAGCGCATCGAGCGCGGTCGTGATGAGTTCATCGGCCGTGATTCCCTCTTCCTTGGCCGCCGCGGGGACCAGCTTTGCAAACAGCTGCTTGTCGTCGATGGTCAAGGAGGCGCTGCGCAGCCGGGCGTCGTCCTTGGCGCTGTCGATGTCGGTCTTGTCGCTCACCCCGTCGAGGATCATCGACAGGGCCAGGCGCGCCTGGCCGCGCAGGCTGACCTCCAGCATGTTGAGCGTCAGCACCTTGGCAGCCGGATCGATCCGGTAGTCGAGCGCCATGTCGAAGGGGACGTTGGGCACGCCATAGGGTTCCAGCGCCGTGAACATCTCGTCGTCGCCCGTCACGCCTTCCAACCGAAGCTTGGCGAAGCGCGGCGAAAGATCGTCCTTGGCGTCCTTCCTGAGACGCTCGAAATCGAGCTCTTCGACCGTCACCTTGTCGATCCTGACCGTGCTCTCCTTGTCGCCGGTAGCGGGGTTGGCCGGCACCACCGCGACGACATCGTTCAGGACGAATCCCGACGCGCCGAGCGGCTGGGCGCTCGCATAGCTGAACTTCTTCAGCTCGAACTGGGGCTTCAGCTCCTTCTCGAAGCGCTCCAGACCGGTCTGTGCCGAGGCACCCGCGGCAAATCCGAGCCATAGGAAGGCCGACATAACCGCCACGAAAACGATGCGCATCCAAATCTCCCGATTGCGAGGACGAGACTATCAGCCGGGGCAGACAGCGACGAGCGCCGGAATCTCCGGGCCGTGCCACCGGGGCTTTGGCACTTCAACTGCAAACAAACTGAGTACTGTCACGTATGCTGAAGGAGGAGATTACGCACGACCGGGCATTGAAGTAGGGTCCCGGCCTCAGCCCCGGGAGTTTTTCATGTTTCGCCTCTTCTCCAGTCTGCTCGTCCTGCTCGCGCTCCCGCTCGGCGCCGCTTCCGCCCAGACGCTCACGAAGGCCGATGCCGAGAAGATGGTGATCGGCCTCTACGCGGTCTCAGTGGCGGTCGACACGTGCGATCTCGACATGACCAAGGAGCAGGAAACGCGCCTCGAATTCTGGATCGAGTGGGCGGAGAAGCAGCTCAACATCGCCGACCGCAAGCTCGACAAGACCTACGACACGATGGAAAAGGAAGCCGAGAAGAACAAGAAGAACTTCTGCGAGACGATGATGCCGATCGCCAAGCAGGCGCTGAACGAGCTTCCTCCCTCCATGTAGGGACGGCTCCGACCGGCACGCCGCTCTTCAGCGCGCTAGCGGTAGCCCGCCGCCTGTAGCTCGAAGAGCTCGGCATAGCGGCCCTGCTGCGCCACCAGCTCCTCGTGCGTGCCCTGCGCCTCGACCTTGCCGTCGGCCAGCACGAGGATGCGGTCGGCCATGCGCACGCTGGAGAAGCGGTGGGAGATCAGCACCGCCGTCTTGCCGGCGCTCAGCTCCTTGAAGCGCCGGAACACCTCGTATTCGGCACGGGCGTCGAGAGCGGCGGTCGGCTCGTCGAGGATCAGCACCTCGGCCTCGCGCATGTAGGCGCGGGCGATGGCGATCTTCTGCCATTCGCCGCCGGACAGTTCGACGCCGTTCTTGAAGCGCTTGCCGATCATCTGGTCGTAGCCGCCGGCCAGGCGCGCGATCACCTCGTCGGCCTGGCTGCGGTTGGCGGCCCGCGCGATGCGTTCATGATCGGCGCGCGCCGCGATCCGGCCGACCGCGATGTTGTCGCCGGCCGGCAGGTTGTAGCGGACGAAGTCCTGGAAGATGACGCCCATGCTGCCGCGTAGTTCGTCGAGCCCATAGTCGCGCAGGTCGCGGCCGTCGAGCAGGATGCGGCCCTCATCGGGGTCGTAGAGCCGCGTCAGCAGCTTCACCAGAGTGGTCTTGCCCGCGCCGTTCTCGCCGACCAGCGCCACCACCTCGCCGGCCTTCAAGGTGAAGGAAAGATGACGAACCGCCCAGCGCTCGGCGCCGGGATAGATGAAGCCGACATCCTCGAACACGAAACCGTCGCGGATCGGCCTGGGAAAGGGCAGGGGATCGGCCGGCGAATGGATTTCCGGCCGGACCGCGAAGAAGGAGAAGAGATCGTCGAGATAGAGCGCCTGGCCCGCGACGGATGAAAAGCCGCTCAGCAGCGATTCGAGCAGGGTGCGCAGGCGGCGGAACGAGCCCGCGAGGAAGGTGAGGTCGCCCACGGAGAATTCGCCGGTAAGCGTGCGCCAGGCGATGTAGGCGTAGGCGAAGTAGTAGCCGATCGTGCCGATGGTGGTGAACAGCCCGCCCCAGCCGGCGCGGCGCAGGGCCAGCCGGCGGTTGGCGTCGTAAAAGGATGCGGCCAGGCGGCGGTAGCGATCGATCAGAAAGTCGTTGAGGCCGAAGATCTTCACTTCCTTGGCGGTCTCGACGCTGGCCGCTGTCTGGCGGACATAGTCGAGCTCGCGCCGCTCGGGCGTGCGGCCGAAGTCGAGCGAATAACTCTGGGCGTTGAAATGCGCCTCGCCGAGGAACGCCGGCACCAGCGCCACCAGCAGCAGCACGATCAGCCAGGGCGCGAAGACGATCAGGCCAGCCGCGAGGCTGGCCACGGTGACGAGGTCCTGCGCCTGCGAGAAGAGCTGGCTCATCAGGGTCATGCGGCCGCTGGTTTGCCGGCGCGCGCGTTCGAGCTGGTCCTGGAATTCGGCATCCTCGAAATCCTCGAGGTCGAGGGTCGCGGCATGCTCCATCAGTCGCACGCTCGAACTCGTGCTGACCCGCTCGGCCAGCAAGCCGTCGAGGAAGGTGACGATGCGGCCCAGTATGTCGGCCAGTACTGCCACCGTGAACTCGGCGGCGAGCAGCAGGCCCAGCTTGTTGAGATGGCCGCTGTCGAGCCATTGCTGCAGCGTCGCCGGCTTGTCGGGCAACTGCACCAGCATCACCACGTCGTCGATGATCAGCTTGCCGATATAGAGCGTGGCCACCGGCAGCAGGGCGCGTATCAGGCGCAGGAGGATGGTGGTCGAGGTGAGCGACGGGCTGGTTGCCCAGACCATGGCTAGGAACGGCCACAGGTTCCTGAGCGCGCCGACCCTCTCGCGAAAGGAACTGGCGTTGGTCGTCGACGGCGCGGGCATCCCGGTCTAACCGCGGCGAGGGGATGCGGGTTCCGGCACGGTCGTCCTTTGAACGGGCATGCGCGAATTCTAGCACGGGACGGATGACGGGCGGGACCTTGAGGCGGCATAGTGCGCGCCGGGGGAGTCACCGCCATGAGCCTACGCGTCCGTACCGCCGTTTTCGTTGCCTCGCTCGTCGCGTCGGTCGTGGCGATGATGACGCCCGTCCACGCCCAGATCCTGCCGACCCCGCCGGGCTGGCAGATCGAGCGGGCCGTCGTACTCAACCGGCATGGCGTGCGTGCGCCGATCGCGACCAACGAACAGCTCGATCGATACAGCGCGACGGCCTGGCCGACCTGGCCGGTTGCGCCGGGCTTCCTGTCGCCACGCGGCGAGGAGCTGATGCGTCTGATGGGCACCTACTATCGCGTGCTCTATGGCGGGCGCGGGCTGATCCAGGCGGACGATTGCCCGACCGTGGGGACGGTTGCGGCCTGGACGGATCTCGACCAGCGCACCCGCGTGACCGGCGCGGCAATCCTGGCCGGCATGTATCCGCGCTGCACGAACCTGCCGCTGCGCAACCAGGCCAACTTCACCGTGCCCGATCCGATCTTCCGTCCGCAGCCGACCGCTTCCTGTCCGATGAACGGCGCGGCCAACCAGGCCGCCGTCATGGCGCGGCTGGGCGGCAGCTTCGCCTCGGCGCTGCGGGACTACGCTTCGCAGCTCACGATGATGCAATCGGTTCTCTGCCCGGCCGGCGCGACCAAGGGAGTGGGCGGCGGCAGTTGTGGAGAAGCCGGCGTGGCATCGAGCGTGGTTGCCGAGGCCGACGGCTGGGTGAGGCTGCGTGGCCCGCTGGGTTATGCATCGACGGCCGCCGAGAATTTCCTGATGCAGTCGGCCGAGGGAATGCCGAAGGATCAGGTCGCATGGGGCCGCATCGCCCACGACGCGACGTTGAACGAGCTGCTGTCCATCCATCAGTTCGTCCAGGATCTCACACAGAAGACCAAGCCGATCGCCCAGCAGCGCGGCTCGAACCTGCTGTCGCTGGTCGGCGCCATCCTGGTGAACGGCCACAATTTCCCCGGTCACGCCGCGACCGGCCAGCCCGTGCGTCTCGGCTTGCTGGTGGGGCACCAGAGCAACATCCACAACGTCGCCGCGCTGCTCGATCTGACATGGCAGATCCCCGGCTTTCTGCCGGCCGAAGCGTCGCCCGGCGGAGCTCTGGCCTTCGAGCAGTTCCACGAGATCAGGACCGGAAAGCGCTTCGTGCGTCTCGCCTATTATGCGCAGACGCTGGACGAGATGCGCCGTCGTGCGCCACTCAGCTACCGCGATCCGCCCGGCATGAAACAGGTCGCCCTGCCGGCCTGCGCGGCGGACCTGGTGAACGACGCCTGTCCGCTGGAGAGCTTCCTCAAGATCGTGAAAGCGGCTGTCGAGCCGGGCTGCGTGACCTCCAGCGCCGGCAACTACTAGCGATCGGACACCAGCCGCTCGCGGCCCAGCGCCGTGATCGCGTCGCCCTCGGGGCCGGACTCGATCAGCGCCAGATGAAGCAGACGCCTGCGGTGATCCTCGGCCATCGACGATGCGGTCCCGTCGGCAAGCCCGCGCAAGGACGCGAGCGCCGCCTGCGTCAGCGGTGCGATCAGGCCCTTGGGCATCGTTCGAATGTCTCTTGGCATACGTAGATCAACCTCCGTTTCTGGAGATGACAACGTGATGGCCGCGTGAAAGTTGAAAGCGCAGAGCTCGATAAAGCCGGGAACCGCCTCGACTTTGCCCGCTTTTGCGAGCCCGGTTGCCTGACGGATCGCATCCGGCCTAAAGTGGTCAGACCACGGACTGACCAAGATCCAAGTGCTCGATATCGTTCGACAGGACAATGACGAAGGCTCCAGCGGTGCGGACCGCGTCTTCACCTTCTTTCGCGACCGGCTCCTGTCGGGCGAATTGAAGGCGGGCGACCGGCTGCTGGGCGAGCGCGAACTGGCACTGGCCCTCGGGGTCAGCCGGCCGGTGCTGCGCGAGGCGCTGCGTTCGCTCGCGATGCTGGGCCTGCTCGATATCCGTCATGGACGCGGCGCCTATGTGCGATCCGCCGATGCCTCCGTCCTGGGCCAGGCGCTGACGCTCTGTCTCGCGCCCGAGCCCAACATCCTCGACGACGTGCTGCAGGCGCGCATTGCCATCGAATGCCAGGCCATCCGCCTCGCGTGCGTGCGCGCCAGCGAACGCGATCTCCAGGCTATCGCGGCGCTGCTCGACACGCTTGTCGACTCGCTCGACGATCCCGAGCGCGGCGGCGGCGCCGACTATGCCTTCCATCTGGCCATCGTGCGGGCGAGCGGCAGCGGCGCCCTGATGAAGATCTACGAGGCGATCTCGCCGCTGCTGATGCGCAGCCATGTCGAGCGACGGCGCGACACGTTCCGCGAGCCCGCCATCACCTCGGGTCTCGTCGACGCTCACCGCCAGGTTTTCCTGGCGATGGCGGAACGCAATCCCGACGCGGCCGAGCGGCGGCTTCGCGAGCATTTCGAGATCGGCGACGGGCTGCGCCGCAACAATCTCATCTCCACCTATCAGGCACAGGGTACGAACACATGAAAATCGTCGTCGGATCGGATCACGCGGGCTTCCCGATGAAGGCCGAACTGCTCGCCTTCCTGCGCGAGCGCGGCCACGAGATCGAGGATGTCGGCTCCTACGATCCCGACCCGGTCGATTTCCCCGACATCGCCCGCAAGGTGGCGGCCGCCATCACCTCGGGCCGCGCCGAGCGCGGCCTGATGGTGTGCGGCACCGGCGTCGGCGCCTCGATCGGCGCCAACAAGATGAAGGGCATCCGCGCGGCGGTGTGCCACGACGTCCATTCGGCGCACCAGTGCGTCGAGCACGACGACGTTAACGTGATGTGCATCGGCGCGCAGATCGTCGGGCCCTGGCTCGCCAGGGACCTGGTTGCGGCCTATCTCGACGCGAAGTTCTCGACGGCGGAGGAATTCCGCAGGCGCGTGGCAAAGCTCGCGGACATGGATGCGGGCCGCTAAAGTCCGGACAACAACGAAAAGAGAGATGGAGGAAACGATGAGAAAGATGATGATGTCCATCGCGATCGCGGCGGTGGCGATGATGGGTGCTGCCCAGGTGGCTCACGCCGACGCGCTCGACGACATCAAGAAGTCGGGCAAGATCCGCATCGCCGTCGATCTCGGCGTGCCGCCCTACGGCATGACCGACGACAAGATGCAGCCCACCGGCTCGGACATCGAGACCGCCAAACTGCTCGCCAAGGACTGGGGCCTGCAGTTCGAGCATGTACCGACCACCGGTGCGTCGCGCATTCCCTCGCTGCAGACCGGCAAGGCCGACCTCGTGATCTCGACCCTGTCGATCACGCCGGAGCGCGCCAAGGTTATCGACTTCTCGCTGGGCTACGCCGTGCTGCGCACCGTCATTGCCGCGCCCAAGAGCGTGAACGTGAAGAGCCTCGCCGATCTCGACGGCAAGACCGTCGGCACCGTTCGCGGCACGACGCACGACACGCAGCTCACCAAGGAAGGCCCCAAGGGCATGAAGCTGGTGCGCTACGAGGACGACGCCACCGAGGCGCAGGCGTTCCTGAGCGGCCAGGTCGACATCTTCTCGACCGCCGAGCTTCTGGTCGCACCGATCGACAAGAAGAACCCGGCCCGCCAGGTCGAAGTGAAGTTCGTACTCGACACCTTCAAGCTCGCCGTCGGCGTCAAGAAGGACGAGAAGCGGCTGGTCGAGGAGGTCAACAAGTGGATCCTGGCCAACCTCAAGAACGGCAAGCTGGACGAGATCTACAAGAAGTTCCACGGCAACGGCCTGCCCGAGGTGATCCTGAACCAGAAGTAACCCGCGCGAACCGGTGCGCAGCGATCCTGCGCACCGGTTCCACGGCGGGCCGGCCTGAGCCATGTCCTACAAGTTCGACTTCGCGTTCCTCGCCGACAAATGGCCCGACTTCGTGGCCGGCGCGTGGCTCACCGTCGAGTTGACGGTGGCGTCGATCGCGCTCGGCTTCGTGCTGGGCACGGTGTGCGCCCTGGCGCGCGTCTATGGCGGTCCGGTGCTGCGGCGACTGGTCGGAATCTATGTCGAGACGATCCGCAACACGCCGCTGCTGATCCAGATCTTCATCGTCTATTTCGGCCTGTCGAGCCTCGGCCTGAAGCTCAGCGCCGAGGTCTCCGCCATCGTCGCGCTCACCGTCAACATGGGCGCCTACACGACGGAGATCATGCGGGCCGGCATCCAGTCGATCCAGCGCACGCAGCTCGAGGCCGCGGATTGCCTCGGCCTCACCCGGCTGCAGACCATCCTGCATGTCGTGCTGCTGCCGGCGATGGAGCGCGTCTATCCCGCGCTCTCCAGCCAGTTCGTCCTCTTGATGCTGGCCTCGTCGATCACCTCTCAGATCTCGGCCGAGGAGCTGACGGCGACCGCCAACCTCGTGCAGTCGGACACCTACCGCAGCTTCGAGGTCTACATGATCGTGGCGGTGGTCTATCTCGCGCTGTCGGCGCTCTATCGCCTCGCTCTGTGGGCAATCGGGCTGGTGCTGTTCGAGCGCCGCCGCCGGCTGGGCACGCCGCTGTGATCCAGCTCAGCGCCAATCATGTCCTCTACCTCGTCGAGGCGGCGCGCTGGACGATCCTGCTGTCGCTGATCGCCTTCGTGGGCGGCGCGCTGGTGGGATTGCCGCTGGCCCTGATGCGGGTCGCGCGGTCGCGCCTCCTGCGCGGCCTCGCCAGCGCCTACATCCAGCTCATCCAGGGCACGCCGCTGCTGATCGTGCTGTTCCTGTCCTATTTCGGGCTGGGCATCGTGGGCTTCAAGCTCGACCCGCTGGTCGCCGCCGGCCTGTCGCTGACGATCTATGCCGCGGCCTTCCTCGCGGAGATCTGGCGCGGCTGCATCGAGGCGGTGCCGAAGACCCAGTGGGAAGCGTCGGACTGCTTGGGACTCAATGCATTCCAGCAGTATGCCTACGTGATCCTGCCGCAGGCCGTGCGCATCGCCACGCCGCCCACTGTGGGCTTCATGGTGCAGATCGTGAAGAACACCTCGCTCGCCTCGGTGATCGGCTTCGTCGAACTGGCGCGCGCCGGCCAGATCGTCAACAACTCGACCTTCGAGCCGTTCGCGATCTTCGCCATCGTCGGCGCGATCTATTTCGCCATCTGCTATCCGCTGTCGCTGGCGAGCCGTCACCTCGAGAGGAAGGCCCATGCCGGGAGAAGCTGACGCCGTGATCCGCGTCAACGACGTCGTGAAGGAGTTCGGACCGTTGCGTGTGCTCGACGGCGTCGGCTTCGAGGTGGCGCGCGGCCAGACCGTGGCGATCGTGGGCCGCAGCGGGTCAGGCAAGAGCACTCTACTGCGCTGCATCGCCGGGTTGGAAACGATCCAGGCCGGCACCATCGAGGTCTGCGGCCACGCCGTCGGCCGGCCGGGCAGCGAGGCGCGCGCCCAGCTTCGTCGCGACGTCGGCATGGTGTTCCAGAGCTACAATCTCTTCCCGCACCTCACCGTCGAGCGGAACATCACCTTGGCGCTCACCCTGGTGAAGAAGCTGGCGAAAGCCGAGGCGAAGAAGGTGGCGGCGGAAGTGCTGGGCCTGGTCGGCCTCACCGACAAGCTGCTCTCCTATCCCGAGCAGCTCTCGGGTGGCCAGCAGCAGCGCGTCGCCATCGCGCGATCGCTGGCGCTGAAGCCGCAGGTCATGCTGTTCGACGAGGTGACCTCGGCGCTCGACCCCGAACTGACGGCCGAGGTGCTGGCCGTGATGGAGGATCTTGCGCGGCGCGGCATGACCATGATCACGGTGACGCACGAGATGGGCTTCGCCCGCCGGGTCGCCGACCTCGTC
This sequence comes from Reyranella sp., assembly GCA_021732965.1. GTDB lineage: Bacteria > Pseudomonadota > Alphaproteobacteria > Reyranellales > Reyranellaceae > Reyranella. Next base: position 1,605 of record JAKFVZ010000079.1, on the reverse strand, counting down.
GTATTCATGCATCGCGGCAAGGTCTGGGAGATCGGCCCGACGGCCGAACTGTTCGCCGATCCGAAGACGGCCGAGTTCAGGCAGTTCGTCGGCAGCGAGCTTTAGCCGGTCTGCCTCAGGACTCGGCGAACTGGGCTGCTTCCTTGCGGCCGGCCTGTTCGCTGGCCATCATCACCAGACCGTAGGTGACCACCAGCGTGAAGACGATCGTGGCGTAGAGCGTGTAGGGATGTGTCTTCGCTGCGGAGCCGGCCGGCAGCACATGCAGGACCTCGAAGCCCAGCACGCCCGCGCGGATCACGCGCGCAATGCCGAGGCCGACGAACGCCAGGGCGGCCGGCAGGCGGCTGCGCAAATGGTCCTTGTGCCGGCCCTGCCAGATTTCCCAGGCGGAGGCGAGGCCCAGCAATCCGAGGAACAGCGAAAAGGGGATGGCCGCCGCCTGCCGACCGGCGCCCATCGCGCGCAGCACGATGAACAGGATGAGAAACGCCAGGCTGACGGTCATCGAGAGCAGGATCAGGCGCAGCAGGTCGGAGTGGCCGTGATTGGCGAACCTCAGACTGAGCCACATGCAGGCGAAGCCCGCGACGATCACCATGTCGGCGGCGAGCACCAGCGTCAGGTCGGCCTGCGAGGTCTGGAGGCGCAGGATCAGGGCACCGAGGCTGGTCAGCAGGAGCGCCGCTGTCCAGGCGCGGAGCCCGGGGGCATCGCGATGATGGTACCAGGTCAGCAACGCCGCTCCAGCGCCGCAGACCGTGACGATGGCGCCGATCAGGTAGAGCGTCTTGATATTGAGTTCCATGAACGTCAGGCAGGGGGCGCGACGGTCAGGCCCTTGACCTTGTGACGGTCGATGAAGCTCTGGACGAGGCCTGACTTCTTTGCCTTTTCCACGAAGTCGGCGAGGAAGGCCGCGCCGTCGGCATTGGCCTTGGCGGTACCAACGGCCTGCTGCACCGCGGTGAACTTGCCGTCGAGAATCTTGAGGCCGGGCGCCTTCTCGACGTCCTTGAGCAGGCCGGGGCGCAGGCCCGCCAGCACCTCGAGCTTGTCGCTCATGAACTTCTCATAGGCGGCATCGAGACCGCTCACCTGCACCAGCGTGGCGTTCCTGATATTGTTGACCAGCCACAGATCGTAGGCCGAGCGCGCGGACACCGCGATGCGCACGCCCTTCCTGTCGACGTCGGCGATCGATTTGATCGACGAGCCCTCGGGCACCATGTAGGTCGCCTCGATCTCGACATAGGCGGCGGTGAACTGGATCTTCTCGGCGCGCTGCGGCTCGGCGCCGATCAGGCCGATGTCCCACACGTCCTTGCCGACCTGATCGCCGAGTTCTCCCGGCGTCTTGAAGGGGACGTACTTCACCGGCACGCCCAGCGCTTCCGCGATCGCGCCCGCCATGTCCGGCGCGACGCCGACCGGATCGTTCTTTTCGCTGCGGCCGGTGACCAGCAGGAAGTTGGACAGGTTGATGCCGGCGCGCAGGACGCCGGTGGGGGCAAGTTGGGCTCGGGCTTTGTCGGTCATGCCGTCACTCTATGGGCAACCGTGACCGGATGGTAGGCGGATGAGCGCCCTCCCGCTCTGCAGCCA
>JAKFVZ010000408.1 GCA_021732965.1 Reyranella sp. | reverse complement strand
GGTGCCACGCTGGAGGACATCAAGTCGGTGCCGGGAATCTCCAGCGCACTCGCCCAGAAAATCCATGACCACTTCCGGGGCGGCCGGTAAGGTCGGGGCGATGCTGTTCAATCTTCCCAACATGCTCACCCTGTCGCGCATCGTCGCGATCCCGCTGGTCGTGGCCTGCTTCTGGCTCGATCGCGGCTGGGCGCAGTGGTTCTCGATGGCGCTGTTCGTGGCTGCCGCGGTGACCGACTGGTTCGACGGCTATTTCGCGCGGCGCTATCACCAGATCTCGCGCTTCGGCCGCTTCCTCGACCCGATCGCCGACAAGCTTCTGGTCGCAGCCGCGCTGGTCATGCTGGTCGACAACAGCACACTGGATGGCCTGAACGTGCTGGCCGCGCTGATCATCCTCGCCCGCGAGATCCTGGTCTCCGGCCTGCGGGAATTCCTCGCCGAGCTGCGGGTCGGCCTGCCGGTGAGCGCGCTCGCAAAATGGAAGACCGCCGTTCAGATGGTGGCGATCGCCGCATTGCTGGTCGGCGACGCGGCAGCGCACTGGGTGACGCAGGCCGGCATCGTGATGATCTGGATCGCCGCCGCGCTCACCCTCATCACCGGCTACGACTATCTGCGCACCGGCTTGCGCCACATGGCCGAGGATGCGCCGGGCACGGGTGGCCAGAAGTGAAAGTCCGCTACTTCGCCTGGATGAAGAAGACCGTCGGCGTGCCGGAGGAAGAGGTCACGCCGCCGGCCGACATCGACACCGTGGGCGATCTGATCGTGTGGCTGCGCGGCCGCAGCCCCGGCCATGCCGAGGCACTGGCGGAAGGTGCCGCGTTCGGCGCCGCCGTCGACCAGCGCACGGCGACCTTCGACGTGAAGCTCGCGGGCGCGCGCGAAGTCGCCTTCTTCCCGCCCTTCACCGGGGGCTGACATGACGGTGCGCGTCCAGGAAGCCGACTTCGATGTCGGCGCCGAACTGGCCCGCCTCACCGACGGCAACAAGCGCATCGGCGGCCTCGCCGTCTTCGTCGGCCTCGTGCGCGAGATGCACGTGCGCGACGGCTATCACCGCGATCGCGTCGACGCGCTGACACTCGAACACTATCCCGGCATGACCGAAACGGCTCTGGAGGAGATCGAGGCCGAGGCGAACAAGCGGTGGCCGCTCGAAGCGACGCTGATCGTGCATCGCCATGGCCGCATGGAGCCGGGCGAGCGCATCGTGCTGGTGGCAGTCGGCTCGCCGCATCGCGAGGCCGCCTTCGAGGCCTGCGAATTCCTGGTCGACTGGCTGAAGACCAAGGCACCGTTCTGGAAGCTGGAAGACACGCCAAAGGGCGAACAATGGGTCGGCGCCCACCAGGAAGACGACGCAGCCGCCGCGCGCTGGGAGAAGAAGTAGCTTTTGACCCCTCCGCCCCTTCGGGGCACCTCCCCATTTGAATGGGGAGGAACGGAGAAAGATTGCCTCCCCATTCAAATGGGGAGGTGTCGCGTCTTACGCGACGGAGGGGTCATGTTGCAGCTCTATCCCAACGCCACCAGCGCGAGATTCGTGACGCCGCGTTCGCGCAAACGGTCCGCCGCCATCAGTGCGCGCTGGCCGCTGCGGCAGGCCAGCACCACACGGACATCAGGCGTGCCCAGTTCGTCGATCGTGTCGACGACCAGCCGGCGCGCACCGGCGAAGGGCGAGACCGGCGCCTCGTCGAGCCCGCGCAGGTCGACGACGATGTCGTCGGCCCGCACCTGGTCGGGGGCGATGAACGAGACCTGGTCCTCGGGTTCGGGACTGCCGGCGAAGGCGAAGCCGCCGAAGGCCACGCGCCTGGCATCGAAGGTGACGACCCGGCCCAGCACGGCCGGCTCGAGCCCGAGCAGGTGATGCAGCGTGAGATGCGCCTGCAGGCTTCCCATCATCGCGACCGCGGTGCCGATCACGCCCACGGTGGCACAGGTGCCGCCGTCGACAGAAACCTCAGGAAACACCGCGCGGTAGCTCGGGCCACCACCGCAGAAGACACCGGCATAGCCGGTCATGCCGATCACCGACGCGCTGACCAGCGGCTTGGCCACCGCGAAGCAGACATCGCTCAGCATGTAGGTCACGGCGAAACTGTCCGCGGCGTCGACCACGATGTCCGCCTCGGCAACCAGCCTGGCGACGTTCTGGGGGGTGAGCCGCTCGGGCACCGCGTCGACGCGAACATGCGGGTTGAACCGCAGCAGCGTGGCGCGCGCCGCCTCGACCTTGAGCTTGCCGATGTCCGGCATGCCGTAGAGCGGCTGGCGGTGCAGGTTCGTTTCCTCGACCGTGTCGTGATCGACGATGGTGAGATGGCCGACGCCGGCGCCGACGAGATACTGCAGCACCGGGCAGCCGAGGCCACCGGCGCCGACCACCAGCACCGAGGCGGCGGCGAGACGCGCCTGCCCCGCGTCGCCGATCTCGGGCAGCACGGCCTGGCGGGCGTAACGGTTGGTCACGGCCTTCTCGTCGCCGCGATCCAGGCCCTGGCCTGGGCGACCGGATCGGCATGGTTCACGACGTCGCCTACGACCGAGACGATGTCGGCGCCCGACTTCAGGCAGAGCAGCGCGCGCTCCAGCGTGAGGCCACCGATCGCAACCAGTGGCTTGTCGCCGATCAGCTTCTTCCATTCGGCCAGACGCTCGGTGCCCTGCGGCGCCCACGGCATCTGTTTCAACACGGTCGGCCAGATCGGACCCAGCGCGACATAGTCGGGATCGATGGCGAGGCCCTTGTCGAGTTCGGCATGGTCGTGCGTGCTGACGCCGATCCTGATGCCGGCGCGGCGCAGCGCCTTCACGTCGGCATCGACCAGATCCTCCTGCCCGAGATGGACCCAGGAACAACCTTCGTCGATCGCCACCTGCCAGTAGTCGTTCACGATCAGGTCGGCGCCATGCTGCACGCATACGGCCTTGGCCTCGCGCACCTGGCGGCGCACCTCGGCCTCTTGCTGGTCCTTGATGCGCAACTGGATGAGCTTCGTGCCGACCGGCACCAGCTTCAGCACCCAACTCGAATCGGGCACGACGGGATAGAAGGGATCGAGCATCTTTTTAGTCTCCAAGCGCCGCTTTGCCGATAACCGGGGTCGACGGCACCGCCATGTCGCGTGGCTCCATGGGCTGCGCAAGATAGGCGGCACGGCCGGCTTCGACGCCCAGCGCGAAGGCGCGCGCCATCTCGACCGGATCGCCGGCTTCGGCAACCGCCGTGTTGAGCAGCACCGCGTCGTAGCCGAGCTCCATCGCCGCGGCGGCATGCGAGGGCACGCCCAGGCCGGCATCGACCACCAGCGGGATGTCAGGGAAGTGCGCGCGCATCGAGCGCAGGCCATAGACGTTGTTGAGCCCGCGCGCCGAGCCGATCGGCGCGCCCCACGGCATCAGCACCCTGCAGCCGGCTTCGACCAGCCGCTCGGCCACCACGAGATCCTCGGTCGTGTAGGGAAACACCTCGAACCCGTCTTCGGACAGAATGCGCGCGGCTTCCACCAGTCCGAACACGTCGGGCTGCAGCGTGTCGGCCTCGCCAATCACTTCGAGCTTGATCCACGGTGTCTCGAACAGCTCGCGCGCCATGTGGGCGGTCGTCACCGCCTCCTTCACCGAATGGCAGCCGGCGGTGTTGGGCAGCACCCGCACGCCCATCGACTGGATCAGCGACCAGAAGGCCTGGCCGGCCTTGCCGGCACCGCTCTCGCGACGCAGCGAGACCGTCACGACTTCCGCGCCGGATGCCTTGACCGCTCGTTCCAACACTGCTGGCGAGGGATAGCGCGACGTGCCCAGCAGCAGGCGCGACTTCAGCTCGACGCCATAGAAGGACGACACGGTCTTAACCTCCCTGCATCGGCGCGACGACCTCGATCCTGTCGCCGTCGGCCAGATCGGTGCGCGGCCGAGCGGCAGCGGCGACGAAGCGGCCGTTCACCGCCGTCGCAATCTTGCGGCCGCCGAAGCCCAGCGTTTCCAGAGCCGCGGCCAGCGTGCCGGGCGAGACCTCATGCATGTCGTCGTTCAGGAATATCCGCATCTCTCGTCTCCAGAAGAACGGCATCGGCCACCTGCCGCGCCAGCCAGGGCGCGAGCAGGAAACCATGCCGGAAAAGACCATTGGCGTGCAGCACGCGGCCCTTGCGCCTGATGCACGGCAGGTTGTCGGGAAAGGTCGGCCGCAGGTCGGCGCCCAGCTCGACGATCTCGGCCTCGCCGAACGCCGGGTGCAGCGTGTAGGCCGCGTTCAGCAGCTCAACCGCCGAACGCACGCTGACGGCGCGGCGTTCCTCGCTTTCGATCATCGTGGCGCCGATCATGAAGATGCCGTCGCCGCGCGGCACGATGTAGAGCGGGATGCGCGGATGCAGCATCCGCACCGGCCGCGCCAGCGACACGTCGCGGGTCCGCACGACGATCATCTCGCCGCGCACCCCGCGCAGGTCGGACAGCTCGTCACGCGCGGCCAGACCGCGGCAATCGACGACGAAGTCCGAGCGGGCTTCGGAGGGCTTCCCATCGACCCCGAACCGGATCGGCACGCCGCGCGCTTCGAGGCCGGCCGCGAGCGCCGCCAGCGCCTTGCGCGGTTCGAGATGGGCTTCGTCGGAAAAGAACAGCCCGCGCCGGAAGCGGCCGGCGAGATCGGGTTCGAGTGCGGCGATGCCGTCCGCGTCGAGCCATTCGTGACGCTCGGTGCGGGACGCGAAGCGCGTGAGGTCGGCGGCATCTCGCGGCGGCGTCAGCACGAGGCTGCCCTTCGAGACGGTGCCGGGAAAATGCCGGCGCCACCAGTCGATCGACGGTGCGCCGAGACGCGCCACGGCCTCGTCGGTGGTCGCGCGCTCGCACCAGGGCGCCAGCATGCCGCCCGCCATCCACGAGCAAGCGCCTTCGCCGAGATGTGCGGCGCGCTCCACCACCTCGATGGCCACGCCGCGATCGGCTAGCTCCGTCGCACAGGCAAGGCCCGCGACGCCGGCTCCGATGATTGTTACGACAGGTCGATCCAACGCTGACTCCCGTTCCTTCGCCGGCATGACCCGGATCAGGTTCAAAGGGTTCAGCCGCTAAGGCTGTCTCAGCCCGTCTCCCACAGGAAGATCAGGCACCCCTCGGACGCCATCGAGAAAAGGGGATTGCCGCCCCCGATGTCAAGCCATGCAGTGCGCTCAGGCCGCCAGTGACGACGCTGGCGTCATCAGGTGCGTGGCCTCGCCGAAGCCCTCGCTGTCGGGCTCGCGCACCAGCTTCTGGAAGTCGGCCATCAGCGTCTTGGCGACGGGGCCGGCCTGGAAATGGTGCTGGTCGATCGAGCCGACCGGCACGATCTCGGCGGCGCTGCCGCAGAGGAACACCTCGCTCGCCTGGGCCAGCTCCTCCGGCATCACGTCGCGCTCCTCGACAGTCCAGCCACGCTTCCGGGCCATGCCCATCACCGCACGGCGCGTGATTCCATCCAGAAAGTTGTGCGGCGTCGGCGTGACCAGCCGGCCGTCGATCACCAGGAAGATGTTGGCGCCGGTCGTCTCGGCGATGCGGCCCTGCCAGTCGAGCATCAGCGCATCGTCGAAGCCGGCCTTCAGGGCGCGGTCCTTCTCGATGCCACAGATCACGTAGAGGCCGGCCACCTTGGCGTGGCCCGGCGCCGTCTCGGGCGAGGGCCGGCGGTACCTCGCCATGGTGACGTTGATGCCGGCGTCGCGCGCCTGCACCGACAGGCGGCCTTCCTGGGCCCACGGGGCGATGGCGAGGTGGACCGTCGTGCCGATTGCCGACACGCCCAGCACTTCCGAGCCGCGCCAGGCGATCGGACGGATGTAGCCGGCGGTGAGGTCGTTGGCCTTCACGACGGTACGGGTCGCCTCGTCGATCTCCTCGCGCGACCAGGGCAGGTCGTAGTCGAGCAGGTTGGCGGAGCGGATCAGGCGCGCGCTGTGGGCGGCCAGGCGAAAGACGCGGCCGTCATAGATGCGCTCGCCCTCGAAGACGGCCGAGCCGTAATGCAGCGCGTGGGTCAGCACGTGCATGCGGCTGTCGCGCCACGGCACCAGCTTGCCGTCCAGCCAGATGAAGCCGTCGCGGTCGTCCATAGTTAAGGACATTGCGATATCCTCCTTCGTTTGATTCCGATCAGGTCTTTGCGGGCAGTCACAACACAACTATCTGCCCATTTAGGTCAATATTGCTGACCTTGTCAAACACACTGACCCTGCGAGAGACTTCGGCCAGAAAAATCAGGTCAGGAGGAGTGGCATGCCCGGATCGCCCTTCTCCATCGCCCGCCGGTAGGCCGGACGAGCCGCGATCCGCTGCAGGTAGGCGAGGATCGCCGGATAGGACGAAAGGTCGAACGGCAGGAAATAGCGCATGGTCGTCAGGGAGAAGACGGCCATGATGTCGGCGGTCGTGAATTCCGATCCGGCGAGGTATTCGGTCTTGGCGAGCCGCGCCTCGACGAGGCCCAGCGCCAGGCCAAGACGTGCCGTCATGGCCTTCAGCAGCGGATTGTCGGCCGGGAGATCGAGCCGTCCCAGGATATGTTGCGGCCGGTCGCCGGCTGGAGCGTGCCGTTGGCGAAATGGAACCAGTAGAGGAACTGGGCGAAGTCGGGATGGTCGGGCGCCAGCGTGAGGCGGCCCTTGCCGTGCTTCGCCACGATGTACTCGACGATGGCGCCGGACTCCGCCAGCAGGACATCGCCGTCCTGCATCACCGGCGCCGCACCCAGCGGATGGAGCGCCTTGTATTCGGGCGGCGCGAGCCGCGTGACCGCATCGCGGTCATAGACCTTCAGGTCGTAAGGGATGCCGAGTTCCTCACAGAGCCAGACGATCCGCTCGGATTGCGACTTGCCGAGATGGTGAACGGTCAGCATGGCAACCTCTCGAAGCGTAAGAAAATGTCTGGGAAAAGCGTCGCGCCGTAACATCGGCCCGCGCGGGGTGTCAACGCAACGCGCCCGCTCTATAAAGATGGCGTGGAATCCAGAGCCCCCGCCAACCCCCTGTTCCTGCGCGACGAAGAGCTGCGTCAGGGCATCGAGCTGATGTTCTACGCCTATCGCGACTTCACGTTCGAATCCGACCAGCAGCTGCGGCACTACCAGCTGGGCCGCGCCCATCACCGGGCGCTCTACTTCATCGGCCGCCATCCCGGCCAGACGGTCGGGCACCTGCTGTCGATCCTGAAGGTGACCAAGCAGTCGATCAGCCGCGTGCTGAAGGACCTGCTGGAACAAGGCTATGTCGAGCAGAAGAGCGGCGCCCGCGACCGGCGCGAGCGCCTTCTGTGGCTCACGCCGAGGGGCCAGGAACTGGAGCGCGACCTGACGGACCGCCAGAGCCAGCGCTTCGCCCGCGCCTATCGCGAGACCGGCGCCGAGGCCGTGGAGGGCTTCCGCAAGGTCCTGCTCGGGCTGCTCGATCCCGCGGAGCGGCAGGTGGTCGACAAGCGAATGCGCGGCGGCAGCCGCTAGCGCGCCATGGACGCCTCGTCCGACAAGCCGCACATCCTGGTCGTCGACGACGACACTCGCCTGCGCGAACTCCTCAAGTCCTTCCTGTCGCGCAACGACTTCCGCGTCACCACCGCGGCCAGCGCCGCCGAGGCGCGCCAGCGGCTGGATTCGCTCGACTTCGACCTGATCGTGCTCGACGTCATGATGCCCGGCGAGACCGGCCTGGAATTCGCCGGCGAACTGCGCCGCACCGACGACGTGCCGATCCTGATGCTCACCGCCATGGTCGAGACCAAGGATCGCATCGCCGGCCTGGAGAAGGGCGTCGACGACTATCTCGGCAAGCCGTTCGAACCGCGCGAACTGCTGCTGCGCATCCAGAGCGTGCTGCGCCGCGGCCGGCCGCCCGCTACCGCCGCCGCCGCCGCCGCCGCGGCCGAGACGCCACGACAGGTAACGTTCGGCCCGATGCAGTTCGACCTCGAACTCGGCGAGCTCACCGACAAGGGCAAGCGCGTGGCGCTGACCGATGCGGAGATCGCGCTGATGCGCGCCTTCACCGGCCGCATCGGCGAGGTGCTGAGCCGCGATACGTTGTGCAAGACCGTCGGCGCCAACGTGAACGAGCGCGCCATCGACGTGCAAGTCACGCGCCTGCGGCGCAAGATCGAGCCCGATCCCTCGTTCCCGCGCTATCTGCGCACCGTGCGCGGCCAGGGCTACCGGCTGGTCGACGCATGAGGTGGAGCGCCATCAGCGACGTGTTCGAGCGCATCGCGCAATGGTCGGACAAGCATTCGCCGCAGACCCTGTTCGCGCGGGCCTTGATCATCATCGTCGTGCCGATGCTGCTGCTGCAGGCGCTGTCGGCCTGGTGGTTCTACAGCCAGCGCGGCGACAACGTGACCAACCGGCTGGCCATCCTGCTGGTGCGCGACCTGCGCCTGCTGATCTCGCTGCGCTCCGACTTTCCCGACGACGAGCATCGCAACTGGATCCTGCGCCGCTCGGCGCAGGACCTCCTGCTGTTCGTTTCCTTCCGCAAGGGCATCGTGCGGCCCTTCAAGGAGCCCGAATATTTCGACATCGTGGCGCGCGAGGTCCAGGGCGCACTCAACGCCGACCTCAAGCGGCCCTTCTTCCTCGACAACAATATCGGCGGCGGCCAGCTGCTGATCGAGATCCAGCTTTCCGACGGCGACGTCATGGAGGTGCTGGTGCCGCATGTGCGCCTCACCTTCGGGTCGAGCTTCGCCTATGTCGTGGCGCAGCTCGGCCTCGCCCTCGTCCTGTTCGGCCTCGCCATCTGGTTCATGCGGCGCGAGCTGGTGCCCATCGAGCATCTCGGCGTGGCGGCCGACGCGCTCGGCAAGGGCCGAGACGTGCCCGATTTCGCCTTCTCCGGCGGCACGCGCGAGGTGCGCAATGCCGCGACCGCTTTCCACACGATGCGCATCCGGCTCCGCCGCTCGATCCAGCAGCGCACCGAGATGCTGGCCGGGGTCAGCCACGACCTGCGCACGCCGCTGACCCGCATGAAACTGTCGCTGGCGCTCCTGCCCGAATCGCCCGAGACGAAGGAGCTGGCCGACGACGTGGCCGACATGCAGCGCATGATCGAGGGCTATCTCGCCTTCGCCCGCGGCGAGGGCGACGAGGAGCCGGTCGTGGCCGATCTGTCGGAGATCCTCGAGGACGTGGCGGCGGGCGTGCGGCGCGACAATGCCGGCCTCGACCTCGGCTGGAGCGGCGACATGACCGTCGAGCTGCGCCCCGTGGCCATGAAGCGATGCCTGACCAACATCGTTTCCAATGCACTGCGCCATGCCAACCATGTGAAGGTCGAGGCAGTGCGCGGCCGCACCTCGATGGAGGTCACGGTCGACGACAACGGCCCCGGCATTCCACCCGAAAGGTACGAAGACGTGTTCCGTCCCTTCTACCGGCTGGACGAATCGCGCAACGCCGACACCGGCGGCGTGGGCCTGGGCCTCAGCATCGCCCGCGACGTGGCCCGCAGCCATGGCGGCGACGTGACCCTCGCCGCCTCGCCGTTCGGCGGCCTGCGCGTGATCGTGCGAATTCCGCTGTGAGCGATGCCGCGGGGCTTGCGGCGTGGCCGCCTGTGATAGAGTGAAACAAATACTTCAGAGAGAAATGTCCAAGACAATGTCCACGCTTCAATTCACCAGCATTCCGCATCCGTCGCCGGTTTCCGCCGAGAAGCGCGCGGAACTGCTCAAGAATCCGGGCTTCGGCCGGGTTTTCTCCGACCACATGGTCACCATCCGCTATCACGAGACCAAGGGCTGGTACGACGCCAAGGTCGAGCCGCGCGCGCCGATCCCGATGGATCCGGCCGCGGCCGTCCTGCACTACGCCCAGGAGATCTTCGAGGGGCTGAAGGCCTACCGCACCGCCGACGGCGGCGCGACCCTGTTCCGCCCGCTGGAGAATGCCCGCCGCTTCCAGCAGTCGGCCGAGCGCCTGGCCATGCCGATCCTGCCGGAGAACGTGTTCCTCGAGGCCGTCGACCAGCTGGTGAAGATCGACCGCGCCTGGATCCCCGAGGGCGACGGCAGCCTCTACATCCGCCCCTTCATGTTCGCCAACGAGATCTTCCTCGGCGTGAAGCCCTCGTCGGACTACCTGTTCATCGTCATCGCCTCGTCGGTCGGCGCCTACTTCAAGACCGATGCGCCCGCGGTGTCGGTGTGGGTCTCGCAGGACTACACGCGCGCCGCCCCCGGCGGCACGGGCGCCGCCAAGTGCGGCGGCAACTACGCCTCCAGCCTGCAGGCGCAGGCCGAAGCGACGCGCCACGGCTGCGACCAGGTCGTGTTCCTCGACGCCGTCGAACAGCGCTGGATCGAGGAGCTGGGCGGCATGAACATCTTCTTCGTGTTCGACGACGGCTCGATGATCACCCCGCCGCTCGGCGGCACGATCCTGCCCGGCATCACCCGCAACTCGCTGCTGACGCTCGCGAAGGACAAGGGCATCAAGGTGAGCGAGGAGCGCTACTCGATCGAGCAGTGGCGCAAGGATGCCGCCAGCGGCCGCCTGCGCGAGGCCTTCGCCTGCGGCACCGCCGCGGTCGTCACGCCGATCGGCACGGTCCGCAGCAACGACGGCGAATTCATAATCGGCAACGGCGGTTCCGGCACCAAGACCGAGGAACTGAAGGCCGCCCTAGTCGGCATCCAGCGCGGCCGCGTCGCCGACCCGCACGGCTGGATTCACAAGGTCTATTAAGCGGAGCCGCGCTGCTCGCTTCCCCATTCAGATGGGGAAGTGCCCCGTCATACGGGGCGATGGGGTCATGAGCTTTCTGTGATAGCTCTTCCTTCGGCGCTCCCGGACATTGTCAGAGGCAATGTCCTGCCGCTTCGTGGGCTGAGCTTCGCTCAGCCTGTGACCCCTCCGTCGCGTAAAACGCGACACCTCCCCATTTGAATGGGGAGGATAGCTATTCACGTCACTTCTGGACGTCGTGCAGAAGCCGCCCGACATTGTAGCCGTCGATATCGTCGGCACTGACCGACATGACGAGACGTGTGCGGCGGGGCGTCGTCCAGACCGTGACGTAGTGCACGGGTGCGCCCTCGCGGTTGTGCACCAGCCGGTCGATCTTGAGCGTCGCCGAATTGATCTCGACGTCGAGCGCGCGCGCGACGAACGGGTCGGCGAGTGCGGCGTTGACCTCCTGCGCCACATCCCCCAGCCGTTCGAAGCTGCCGGCGATCAGCTCGTGCAGCGGCGTCGTCTTCAGCCCCTCCTCCGTGACGGCCTGCGCGAACGGCATCGGAATCCAGCCGTCGAGCAAGGTCACGGGTTTGTTCTCGAACGACCTCACGCGCACCAGGTGTAGGGCCTCCTCGCCGTCGGTGATGCCGAGATGGGCGGCGATCGGCCGGGGACAGCGCTCGACCTCGAGCGCCAGGATCCGCATCGTCGTCTCTTTCAGCGTGCGCCGCAGGTCGCCGATGAACCCGAAGTCCGGCCCATGTTTCGTGTCGATGGTCTTGGCCGTGACGAAGGCGCCGACGCCCTGGCGATTCTGGACGAAGCCGTCGTCGGCCAGATCAGAGAGCGCGCGTCGCACCGTGATCCGCGAAATCGAGAACTGGCGGCAGAGCGCTTCCTGGGTGGGCAGCGCCTCGCCCGGGCGGTAGCGGCCCGACACGATCTGCTCCTTCAGCAGGACATAGAGCTGTCGATGCAGCAGAGCGCCATCGGCCTGCAGTTTCATATCGGCGCCCGGTTTCGCCTGCCGGCCGATGCCGCGCGCTCTGCTTGCCTCGATGTCGATTGCCATGTTGTATTAACTATATACCAACAAAAAGAGGAGGAACGAGGATGGCCAGAAGTATCACAGCGGCGTTCGCCGGCATCGCCCTTGCTTTGGGTCTTGCGGCAACGGCAATGGCCCAGAACGCGGCTCCCGCCAAGTCCAACTTCGCTCCCACCAGGACCGTCACCATCATCGTTCCCTACAGCCCCGGCGGCGGCACCGATGCCGTCGGCCGCCTCATGGCCAAGGCGCTGGAGGAAAAGTGGGGTCAGACGGTGATCGTCGACAACCGAACCGGCGGCAATGGCTCGGTGGGCGCGGCCATCGTCGCGCGTGCCCAGCCCGACGGGCACACGATGGTGCTGGCGGTGTCGGGCATCGCCATCAACGCCCACCTGATGAAGCTGCCCTACGACACGGCGACAGCTTTCGCGCCGGTCACCGCCGTGGCCTATCCGGTCGCCACGCTGCTGGCGACTCCCGACCTGCCGGCCAACGACCTCAAGGGCCTGGTCGAGCTGGTGCGCAAGGAAGGGCCCGACAAGCGCACGTCGGCGAGCCCCGATCCGGGCAGCCGCCTGATGGCCGAGCGCATCTTCGACAGCGCCGGCATCAAGCTGCTGAACGTGCCCTACAAGGGCGCGGCCTCGTTCGTCGGTGACATCTCGGCCGGTCGCGTCGATGTCGGCATCGCCAGCGTCACCTCGGGCCTGGCCCTGATCAACGCCGGCAAGCTCAAGGCGCTGGGCATCATGGGCACGCAGCGTATCCCCGCTTTGCCCAACGTCGCGACCTTCAAGGAGCAGGGCTTCTCCGGCCTCGACGAGAATTCCTGGTATGGACTGTTCGCACCAGCCGGCACGCCGCCCGCCACCGTCGACGCGATCCAGAAGGACATCGCCAGCGTGCTCGCGGTGCCGGAGTTCCGCGCCAAGATCATCGAGTACGGCTCGCTGCCCGGCGGCGACACGCCGGCCGCCTTCAGCGCACGCTTCCAGCGCGACCTCAAGGACTCTGGCGAGACGATCCGCCGGCTCGGCATGACCGCGGACTGAACGAGGACATCATGGCAACGACCGCTCCCATTTCGTGGACCGTCGCCGACGTCGCGGCGGACACAGGCTGGATCTATGCGCTGTCGCCGGCCGAGGGCGCCGACCTGATCGCGACGGTGCGCAAGGCCGGACCGGCCGACCGGCCGATCCTGTCGTGGCGCCGCGAGGATTTCGATCTCGGCTCGGCGGTCCCGACACTCGCCGCCGCCTTCCGCGAAGTGCGCGACGGGCGTGGCATGGCGCTGGTGAAGAACCTGCCGCGCGAAGGCGTCACGCCCGACGAATTCAGGTTGATGACCTGGGCGATCGGCCTGCACTTCGGCGTGGCGCGGCCGCAGAACAAGGCCAGCGACTACATCACCGAGGTGAAGAACGCCGGCATGAGCTACCGCAGCCCGACCGGCCGCGGCTATAACTCCAACGCCGAGCTCGACTTCCATGTCGACGGTTCCGACGTGGTGCTGCTCTCCTGCTACAACCAGGCGCCGGTCGGCGGCATGAGCATGTGCGCCAGCGCCGCCACCGCCTACGACATCGTCAAGCAGGAGCGGCCCGACTATGCCGCAGCCCTGGCGACCGACTACCCGTTCAGCCGCAACGGCGAACAATCCGAGGGCGAGGCGCCGTGGTATCCGGCGCCGATCGTCACGGAGGAGAACGGCCGGGTCTTCTGCAAGTGGAACCGCAACCGCATCGTCAACGCCCTGAAGCTCGACGGCGCCACGCCGCTCACCGACCTGCAGCACGAGGCGATGGAGTATTTCGACACGGTGCTGCGCCGGCCCGAGAACATGTTCTGCATGAATCTCGAACCGGGCGATCTCCAGATCCTGTGCAACCAGACAATGCTGCATTCGCGCACCGGCTTCGAGGACCATGAAGACGAGGCGAAGAAGCGCACGCTCTACCGGCTGTGGCTGGCGCGGCCCGATTCGCGGCGCCTGCCGCAGAGCTGGGAGGTATTCTACGGCACGGTCGAGCCCGGCGCGGTGCGCGGCGTGATGAAAGGCCAGAACTACGACGAGGTGCGGCGCGGCTTCGACGAGCGCCAGGCCGCGGCCATGGGAATGAAGGCCGCCTGAGAAGGAGAACGACATGTCCAAGGGCAAGATGTTCCGCGACGCCATGAAGCGCGGGATGGTGGCGGCGCCGGGCTGCTTCGATTGCATCACCGCACGCTCGATCGAACGCGCGGGCTTCGAGGCGGTCTACATGACCGGCGCCGGCACCGCCGCCAGCCTCGGCTATCCCGACTACGGCCTCGTCACCATGTCGGAGATGGCCGACAATGCCGGCCGCATCGCCACGGCGATCAAGCTGCCGGTGATCGCTGACGCCGATACCGGCTACGGCAACGAGCTGAACGCCATCCGCACCGTGCGCGAGTACGAGAAGCGCGGTGTCGCGGGCATCCATATCGAGGACCAGGGCTTCCCCAAGAAATGCGGTCACCTCGAGGACAAGACCATCGTCCCCATCGAGGACTATGTCGCCAAGATCCGCGCCGCGGTGAGCGCCAAGGTCGATCCGGACTTCCTCATCATCGCGCGCACCGACTCTCGCGCCGCGCTGGGCTTCGAGGAAGCGATCCGCCGCGCCAATGCCGCCATCGCGGCCGGCGCCGACATGGCCTTCGTCGAGGCACCGCAGACGCTGGAAGAGACGGCGTCGGTGCCGAAACTCGTGAAGGGTCCCTGCCTGCTCAACATGGTGTGGAAGGGCAAGACGCCCGACCTGTCGATCGACGAGGCGGGCAAGATGAACTACGCGGTGATGATCCTGCCGGGCGTACTGACGCGCACCGTGGTGGGTGCCTGCGACGCCGCACTTGCCGATCTCAAGGCCAAGGGCCGCCATCCCGCCCCGCTCTCCGACATCACGCCACAGCAGGGCTTCCGCCTCTCCGGCGCCGACGAATGGGACGGCTACCGCACCCGCTTCCGCGAGCCCCTGCCGAAGGCGGCGGAGTAGTCCATTGGAGCGCGCCACTCCAGTGGCGCTCGGACTGGGTCGACGACCGAAGCATGAGCGCAACTGGAGTGGCGCGCTCCCTTGATGGCTAAAACAGCTTGCCGCCGTTCGGAACGGCCTTGGTCGGCGCGATCAGCACTACGCTGCCGTCGGCGGCGGGGAAGCCGAGGGTCAGCACTTCCGACATGAACTTGCCGATCTGGCGCGGCGGGAAGTTCACGACCGCGGCGACCTGGCGGCCGACCAGCTCTTCGGGCTTGTAGTGCACGGTGATCTGCGCCGAGGATTTCTTCGTGCCGATCCCGTCGCCGAAATCGATCACCAGTTTGTAGGCGGGCTTGCGCGCACCTTCGAGCGGTGCGGCTTCGACGATGGTGCCGACGCGGATGTCGACGCGCTCAAAGTCTTCATAGGTGATGGTGGCCATGCGCGACAGTAGAGTCGCGCGCGCAAAAGAAAAGGGGCCCCGTACGCGGCCCCTTTTCCGGATCGGCGACAGGCCGACCCACGCTTGCTCTGAAACGCTTACTTCTTGGCGATCGCGGCCTTGACCTCTTCGGTCAGCTCGGCGACGCGGGCGCTCAGCGCCGTCACGGCGTCGGTCTGGCCCTTGGTGTAGAGATCGGCCAGCTCCTTGGAGTTGGTGATCGCCGACTCGTACGACTTCTTCATGAAGTCGATCTGCTTGGCGGCCTTCTCCTCGACGGTCGCGGCGGCGAGGACTTCGCTGCCGTGCTTGGAGAAGTCTTCCATCGCGGCGCGGACCATGTCGCCCTGGCGCTGCGCGATCGTCTTCATCGACTCGACGGCGGCGGTGTTGAGCGAGGTGATGGTCGCGAAGTTCTTGCGCGCGGTCTCGACGAAGCTCTCGACGTTGACGGCCGGCAGCTTGAACTCGCTGGAGATCTTGCTGAAGTCGAAGTCGGTGAAGGGGTTCTTGAAGGCGCCGTTGGCGTACATGGATGTCTCCTGCAGGGTCTAACAAAGGCTAAGCATGGGTGCCCCGCCTTTGCTGCGGTGCACAACGAGGCCTAATTTAGGGATGCACTGCAGCGAGTCAAGGGGTGTTTTTGTGCACTGCACAAAATCTTCACGGCGCAGGCGAAACCGGCGGCTCCTGCGCCGAGCGCGAGCGCGGTGATTTCGTATATTTGTCAAAGAGTTGAGACCAGCGTTCCGCGGTCTTCAGCCGCCCGTCGAGGGCTGCCATCGTCTTCGACAGATCGCCCGTCTCGTCGCCGTCGAAGACCCGGGAGACGGCATAGTGAATGGCCAGAAGGCCGTTTTGCCGCAATGCACCGGGGAGACCTTCGCTGGGCACGGAGGCCGCCTCGAGCATGGCGGACATCGAACGCCGCAGGGCCGGTCCCATGGCGAGGGCGACCATCGGATCGCTCGTGCCGGCGCGGCGTAGGGCACGGAGCGCCGCGCGGTGCGGCTTCAGCGCGTCGTAGCGGCGCATCATCACGTCGAACAGCCGATCGCGCACCGTCTCCTCGGGATCGGTCGCCGACGGCGTCCCAGCCAGGACCTCGGCGTCGATGCGCGCCATGAACGCGGCCGCCAAGGACATCTTGTCGGGATGCAGGCGATAGAGGTCGGCAAAGCCCAGCTCGGCGGCCTGGGCCACCTCCCGCAGCGACACCGCCGCAAAGCCCTTCTCGGCGATCAGGCCGAGAAAGGCGTCGAGGGCTTTGTCTTCCACCTCACTCACCCCGCCAGCTCCTTCGAGCGGTGCGAGGCGGCAGCGAGCGCCTTGTCGAACACGGGCTGAATTCCATCATCTGCCATCAGGACCTGCAGGGCCGCGGCGGTGGTGCCACCGGGACTGGTGACGTTGACGCGGAGCTGCGACGCGGGCTCCTTCGATTGCTTCAGCAACTCCCCGCTGCCGGCCACGGTTGCGCGGGCGAGCTGCATGGCCATCTCGGCCGGAAGGCCCGCCTTCACGCCCGCCGCGGCCATCGCCTCGACCAGCAGGAAGACATAGGCCGGCCCGCTGCCCGACAGAGCGGTGACCGGATCCATCAGCGCCTCGTCGTCGGCCCACAGGACCTGGCCGACCGCTTCCAGCAGTTCGTGGCAGCGCTTCTTCTCCTCGGCCGTCACGCTGGCAGCCGCCGTCGCCACGGTGATGCCCTGGCGCACCGCCGCCGGCGTATTGGGCATGGAGCGCACGATCTTGGCGGTATGGCCGAGATGGGCCGCGAAATAGCCCAGCGTCTTGCCGGCCGCGATCGAGAGGAACACCGTGCCCTTGCCGGCGAAGCGGCGCAGGTCGGCAAGCGTCGCGTCCATCGATTGCGGCTTCACCGCCAGCACGACGATCTCCGGCGCGTCTGTCACTTCCGTCGAGGACGAGACGACACGGACGCCGGCGTGCCGGGGACGGATCGCTTCGACCGGCTCGGCGACGATGATGTCGGCGGCCACGAGGCCGCGCGCCAGCCAGCCATCCAGCATGGCGCCGCCCATCTTGCCGCAACCGACCAGCAGCAGCTTGCCCATCGTCCTAGCGTCCCTTGAACCTGGGATCGCGCTTCTCGCGGAAGGCGCTGGAGCCTTCCTTGCGGTCCTCGGAGTTGGCGATGGTCTCGAGCTTGTAGCGCTCCGGCACGAAGATTTCGGCGGGGCCGCGCGGCAGCGTCTGGTTGGCGAAGTCGCGCAGGGTGCGGATCACCAGCGGCGCGGACTGGGCGATGACCTTGGCCATGCGGCGCGCCTCGGTGCGCTCCTCGCCGAGCGGCACCACCTTGTTCACGAAACCCACATCGTAGGCGCGCTTCACCGAGATTTCCTCGCCGAGCAGCAGCAGCTCCATGGCGACCTTGTGCGGCATGCGCGAGACGATGCCCGGCATCAGGCCGCCGAACACGCCGACCTTGGCCTCGGGATACATGAACTTGGTGGTATCCGCAGACACCATGAGATCGCAGGTCATCACCAGGCAGATGCCGCCGCCGATCACCCAGCCCTGGGTGGCGGCGATGACCGGCTTGGTCAGCGCGTGGCTGACGTGCGGCACCGCCTTCCACATGGCGGCGGGCGGATTGTTGAGATCGGCGCCGACGCAGAAGGCCGGGCCGTCGGCCTGCAGCACCGCAACCTGGTCGTCGCCCGCCTCGAAGGCGCGATAGGCGTCGTAGAGCCCGTCGCACAACTCCTGGGTCAGCGCATTGCGCTTCTCAGGGCGCATCATGGTGATGGTGGTGATACCTTCGCTCGACTCGACTTTGACCAGACCCACGGCGTCCTCCAGTGCTTCTTGCGCCGGATGCTACCAGCCGCCCATACTCGCCGCATCAGGAGAGCTGCCATGCAAACCCGCAATCCCTTCATCGACGACCTCACCAAGGTGGCCAACGGCGCCATGGGTGCGCTGACCGGCGTGAAGGACGAGGTCGAGGCCCGCGTGCGCGACCAGATCGCGAAGATCCTGGACGGCATGGACATTCCGCGCCGCGACGAGTTCGACGCCGTGAAGGCCATGGCCGCTAAAGCCCGCGAGGAGAACGAGGAGCTGAAGAAGCAGATCGCCGAGCTGCAGGCCAGGCTCGGCAGCCCCTCCGGCCCCGAAGCGTAGGGCGCGGGGCGATGCGCGTCGGTGTCGAGGTTGGCGGAACATTCACCGACCTCGTCGCCGTCGAAGGCGGCCGGCTGGTCGTCACCAAGGTCCCGAGCACGCCGAAGTCGCCCGATGTCGGCGCCTTCGCCGCCCTCACCACATCGGGCATCGACCTCGCGCGCATCGAGGATCTCGGCCACGGCTCGACCGTCGCCACCAATGCCGTGCTGGAGCGCAAGGGCGCGACCGTGGCCTTCATCGCGACGGCGGGCTTTCGCGACCTGCTGTTCATGCAGCGTCACGACCGGCGCAACATCTACGATCTCTTCTACGCCAAGCCCGCGCCGCCGGTGCGCCGCAAGGATTGCTTCGAGGCGGTCGAACGCCTGCGCGCCGACGGCTCGGTCGAGACGCCGCTCGACGAGGCAAAGGTGAAGGCCGAGCTGCTGCCCGCGCTCAGGGACGGCGGCTATCGCGCGGTCGCGATCTGCCTGCTGAACGCCTATGCCGATCCGGTGCACGAGAAGCGTCTCGCCGCGTTGATCTCTGAAGCGCTGCCGGGCGTTCTCGTGACCTGCAGCCATCAGGTAGCGCGCGAGTTCCGTGAATTCGAACGCGCCTCGACGACGCTCCTGTCGGCCTATGTGCAGCCGGTGATCGACGGCTACCTGCACCGCTTCGAGGGCAAGCTGGCCGAAGCAGGCTTCAAGGGCCGTTTCACGGTGATGCAGTCGAACGGCGGCCGCCTGCCCGCCGAGGCAATGCGCCAGAGCGCGATCACCGCGCTCTATTCCGGCCCCGCGGCCGGCGTCGTCGGCGCCACGCGCCAGGCCGCCCGCTCAGGCTACAAGGATCTCATCACCTTCGACATGGGCGGCACCTCGACCGACGTCTGCCTCGTGCAGGACGGCCGGCCGTCGCTCGCTGCCGAAACCGAGATCGACGGCTTGCCGATCCGCACGCCCGTTCTCGACATCGTTTCCGTGGGCGCGGGCGGCGGCTCACTCGCCTGGGTCGACGATGGCGGCATGCTGCGGGTCGGTCCGCAGAGCGCCGGCGCCGATCCCGGTACCGCCTGCTACGGCCGCGGCGGCACCGAGCCTGCGACCACCGACGCGCATATCGTCATCGGCACGATCCGGCCCGGCGCTTTCCTCGGCGGCCGCATGCAGCTCTACGGCGAGGCGGCGCGTCGCGCTTTCGAGCCGCTCGCGGAGCGCTTCTCGCTCAGCGTCGAGCAGGCCGCTTCGTCGGCGCTGCAACTCGCCGACGCCAACATCGTGCGCGCGATCCAGCTCGTCTCGACCGAGCGCGGGCGCGATCCGCGCGACTATGCGCTGGTGCCATTCGGCGGCGCGGGCCCGCTCCATGCCGCGCGCATCGCCGAGGAACTCGGCATCTCGACCATCGTCGTGCCGCCCAATGCCGGCGTGATCTCGGCCTACGGGCTGGTCGCGTCGGACTACACCAAGTTCGACGCCGTCACGCGCAAGATGACGCTCGACGACGCGGCCGCGCGCGACGCCGGTCGTATCTTCGGCGAGATGCGCGAGCGGCTGGCCGCACAGTTCGCCGACATGAAGCTGCCGGGCACGCTCGACTACACGCACACGCTCGACATGCGCTTCGTGGGACAGGCCTTCGAGGTCGGCGTCGAGATTCCGGCCGATCGCCTCGGCTCGCTCGATGCGACCTATCTCGCCGGGCTGTTCGCCGACGCCCATCACCGGACCTTCATGCACGGCGCCAACCTCGATCGTCCCGTCGAAATCGTGACCCTGCGTGTCGGCGCGACGCTGCCGATCGGCGGCGCCCCGAAGCTCGACCGCGAGACGCTCGCCGCACGCGCGCCCGAGCAGGCCAAGATCTTCCATGGCGAGGCCTGGCTCGACTGCGCCCGCCACACCGCCGAGGCGCTGGGCGCGGGACAGGAGATCACGGGTCCCGCCGTCATCGAAGGCTACACCGCGACGACCTGGGTGCCGCCCGGCTGGACGGCCGGGCTCGACGAAGCGGACAATCTGATCCTCCGGAGATCGCCATGAGCCAGCTCGGTCCGATCGACTATGCCGTGATCAGCCAGGCGCTGATCGCCGGCGCCCGCGAGATGGGCGTGAAGCTGATCCGCTCCGCCTACTCGACCATCCTGCGCGAGGCGCGTGACGGATCGGCGGGTCTGATGGACCGCGACGGCAACACGGTGGCGCAGGCCGAGCTGATCCCGATGCAGCTCGGCCCCATCGGCGAGACGTTGCGCGCCTGCCTGCGGCGCCATCCCGTCGAAACGCTGAAGGAAGGCGACTTCCTCATCAACAACGACCCGTTCGAGGGCGGCCAGCACATTCCCGACGTCTTCATCTTCACGCCGATCTTTGTGGCGGGCCGGGTCGTGGGCTTCG
This sequence comes from Reyranella sp., assembly GCA_021732965.1. Taxonomy (GTDB): domain Bacteria; phylum Pseudomonadota; class Alphaproteobacteria; order Reyranellales; family Reyranellaceae; genus Reyranella. The sequence continues at coordinate 8,643 of JAKFVZ010000408.1, read as the reverse complement.
GCGCCTCGGTGGCGCATCATCTCGACTTGGGCGGCGGCGCGCCCGGCCTCAACATCCATGCCTCCGACGTCTACCAGGAAGGGCTGCGCTTCCCGCCTTCGCGCTACAGTTTCGAGCACGACTGGAACGGCGGTTCGTTCGAGCGCCTGGTGACGGCCAACGTGCGCGTGCCCGACCTCACCATCGGCGACTTCAACGCGCAGTTCGCCGCCAACGCCATCGGCGTGTTGCGGGTAAAGCAGCTCTGCGAACGCTACGGCACCGACAAGGTCGAGACGGCGATGCGCGAGATGCAGGATTATTCCGAACGCCGCGTCCGCGCCGCCATCGCACAGGCGCCCAAGGGCACCTTCTATGGCGAGGACGCGGTCGACGACGATGGGCTCAGCGACGAGCCGCTGGTGGTGAAGGCCAAGGTCACCATCGCCGACGATTCGGTCGAGATCGATTTCGAGGGCACCTGCGCGCAGGTGAAGCGCAACCTCAACTGCCCCTACTCCAGCACGCTGTCGGCGGCGCTTTCCTGCGTGAAGTCGGTGCTGACCAGCCCCGACATTCCCTACAACGAGGGCATGGCGCGGCCGATCTCAATCAAGGTGCCCTACGGCTCGCTGCTCAATCCGCGACCACCGGCGCCGGTGCGGGCGCGCATGATCCCGGCCTATCGCGTGTTCAACGCGGTGATGAAGGCGATGGCCCAGGCGCTGCCCGACAAGGTGATCGCCACCGGCTTCGACTGCACGACCGCCTTCTGCCTCAGCCATCTCGGCGAGAAGGGTTATAGCGTCTATCTCGAAATCTTCGGCGGCGGCTATGGCGCCTCGCGCGACGCCGACGGCTGCGACGCCGTCGATTCGCCGCTCAGCAACTGCTCCAACGCGCCGGTCGAATCGCTCGACATCGACTATAGTTTCTTCCGTATCGTCGGCTACGAGCTGGCGCCCGATTCGTTTGGCCTGGGCGCACGACGCGGCGGCGCGGGCTTCACGCGACGCTGCCAGATCCTGCGAGACGACGTGCAACTCGCCATCTACTCCGACCGCTTCCGCCTCGCGCCCGAGGGCCTTTTGGGCGGCGAACCCGGCCAGCGCGGTTACTGCCGAGTCTTCCGCGCCAACGGCACCGTCGAGGAGCTGAAGAGCAAGGCTGCCCTCGATCTCGGCAAGGGCGACATCGTCGAGATGTTCGTGGGCGGCGGCGCGGGGTTCGGCCGGGTGGTAGAGCGTCCCGATTCGATGATCGAGCGAGATTTGGCGGACGGCCTTCTCACCCGCGACCCGCGCACTGCACGGAAGATGGCGGCGGAGTAGCTAGAGTCTTTCCGAGCAAGCTTGAGTCACCCCCCAACCTCATGCTGAGGAGCGCTCCACAGGAGCGCGTCTCGAAGCATGGGCACGAGCACCGCGTTTGTTGCCGATCCTTCGAGACGCCGCGCAGGCGCGGCTCCTCAGGATGAGGTGGGTATTTGATCGATCTGCATCGGAAGACTCTACACGTAGCAGCGCAGTCGATTGCCTGGCAGCAGGTCGTAGGGCGTCTTCCAGCCGGGCAGTGACGCCATGCGCTGCAGCCACGCATGCACGGCGGGATGGCTGACCGCGAAGTCGTAGCCGGCTTCGTTCTTGGGAAACGACAGATACGCCATCATCGAGATGTCGGCGATGGTCGCCCGGTCGCCGATCGCGAAGGCGCGCTTCTCGAGATGGCGGTTCAGGATGCCCAGATAGTCGTCGATGCGCTTGCGCATGAAGTCGAGCACGACGGGATCGACCGAGCGGAGGAAGGCGCGGTTGTAGCGGTAGGTCGCCATGAAGCCGGTAAGCTTGTGGTTGTCCCAGAACAGCCAGCGCAGGATCTCGAACTTCTCCGCCTCGTTCTCGCCGCCGAACCGGCCATGGCGTTCGGCGAGCCGCAGCAGGATCGGCGCGGTCTGGGTAAGACGCTCGCCGTCTTCCTCAAGCACGGGGATCTCGCCCATCTCGTTGACCGTGGCCCGCCATTCGGGCGTGCGCGTGACGCCGCCGCCGAAGTCCGTCCAGACCGGCTCGAAGGTCTGGCTGCACAGCGTGAGCATCAGCGCCAGCTTGTAGCTGTTGCCCGACTCGGGGAAGTAATGGAGGCGATAGGTCGGCGACGGTTGGCTCATGGCGGCACGGTAGACCTTTTCCTTACAGCGCCCCAACAGACTTTAGATAGAGATCGCTCGCTTCCTTCGTGACCTTGCCCGCCTTGCCGTCGGCGATCAGGCGGCCGTCGACTTTTGTCACCGGCGTGACGCCGCCCAGCGTGCCTGTCACGAAGGCCTCGTCGGCGGAGTAGACCTGCGCCAGGGTGAAGTCGCATTCCTTCGCGACGTTGCCGGCGGCGCGCCAGGCGTCGATCACGTTCTGCTGGGTTATGCCCTTGAAGCTGTAGAGGCTGGTCGAGGTCCACAGCTCGCGGCCGCGCACGATGAAGAAGTTGGTCGAGTTGCACGAGGCCACGAAGCCGCGCGGGTCGAGCATCAGCGCCTCGTCGGCGCCGGCCTTGATGGCCTGGATGAGCGCCTGGATCAGGTTCAGCCGCGAATGCGAGTTAAGGCGCAGGTCGAACTGGTCGGGGTTGGTCGTGCGGAAGGTCGAGGTGAAGAGCGCGTAGCCGCGGGCCTTGGCCTCGGGAATCGGCGTCTTGTATTCGGCGACGCAGACGATCGTCGCCTTGCCGATCACGAAGCGCGGATCCTGGTTCGGTGTCTTCTTCAGGCCGCGCGTGATCATGAGGCGCACGTGCGCGCCGTCGGTCATGCCGTTCCTCGCCAGCGTATCGGTCACGACCTTCGTCATGCCGGCGCGGTCGAGCCCGATGTCGAGATCGATCGAGCGCGCGCCCTCGAACAGCCGGTCGAGATGGGCCTCCAGGCTGATCAGCTTGCCCTTCACCAGGCGCAGGCCCTCCCACACGCCGTCGCCCAGCACGAAGCCGGAATCGAATACCGAGACGCTGGCCTCGTTGCGGGCTGCGAAGGCGCCGTTCACATAGACCAGCACCTGGTCGTTGCGCGCATCGGCCAGATAGGCCTGGGCGCTCGCCTGTTCCGTCGTCATGGCATTTTCCCTAGAAACTGAATTGCTTGTGGCTGGCGAGGAAGGCGCGGGTGCGCTCCTTCTTCGGGTTCTTGAGGACTTCGTCCGGCGTGCCCTGCTCGTGGATGGCGCCGTCGGCCAGGAAGATCACGCGCGTGGCAACGTGGTAGGCGAAGCCCAGCTCGTGGGTGACCAGCAACATGGTGCGGCCTTCCTTCGCGAGCGCCAGGATGACGTTCAGTACTTCGCCGACCAGCTCGGGATCGAGTGCCGAGGTCGGCTCGTCGAACAGCAGCATCTCGGGGTCCATCGCCAGCGCCCGCGCAATGGCAACGCGCTGCTTCTGGCCGCCCGAGAGATGCGCCGGATAGGTCTCCGCCTTCTCGGCCAAGCCGACCCGCGCCAGTTCCTTCCGCGCCCGCGCCTCGGCTTCGGGCTTCGGCATGCCGCGCACCGTGCGCAGCCCCTCCATCACGTTGCCGATCGCCGTCATGTGCGGGAAGAGGTTGAACTGCTGGAACACCATGCCGACTCGCTGCCGCACCTGGATCAGTTCGGCTTCGCGGTAGACCCGCTCGCCGGCCTTGCCCTCGCGGCCCAGCACCTGGCCGTCGAGCGCGATCGTGCCGCCGCCGGGGCGTTCCATGAAGTTGAGGCAGCGCAGCAGCGTGCTCTTGCCCGAGCCGGAGGCGCCCAGGATCGCGATGCGCTCGCCGCGCTGCACGTCGAGATCGATGCCGCGCAGCACGTCGGTGGCGCCGAAGCGCTTGGTGAGGCCGGTGACGTTGAGAATCGTCATTCGTCCCTCTTGAGGCGCCGTTCGAGGAAATAGCTGAACTGCACCAGCGGCCACAGGAAGACGAAGAAGATCACCGCGACGGCGGTATAGGCCTCGATCGGATTGTAGTTGAGCGAGGCGATCAGCTTGCCCTGCTGCAGCAGCTCGACATAGGCCACGGCCGAGGCCAGCGTCGACATCTTGAAGATTTCTATGGCGCGGTTGGTCAGCGCCGGCAGCATGCGCTTCAGCGCCTGGGGCAGGATGATGCGCCGCATCGCCTGGCCCCAGCGCATGCCCAGCGCCCGCGCGCCGTCCCACTGGCCGGTCTCGATCGACTGGATGCCACCGCGATAGATCTCCGCCGAGAAGGCCGCCGAGTTGAGCGAGATGCCGAGCGAGGCGGCGGCGAGCGGCGAGATCTGGAACGGCAGCAGGATCGGCAGGGCGAAGTAGAACCAAAGGATCTGCACGAGCACCGGCGTGTTGCGAAAGAACTCGACGAAGATCGTGGCCGGTATGTGGATCCAGCGGTTGCGCGAATAGCGGCCCAGGCCGACCAGCAGGCCGAGGCTGAGCCCCAGCACCAGGCAGATGGCGAAGATGCGCAGCGTGCCCGCCGCACCGACCAGCAGCGCATCGGTGTTGTCGAAGACGGAGGCGAAATCCCAGCGCATCAGCGACCCCCGCTCAATGCACCGTGCTCTCGCCGCTGCGCGCGAGCCGCAGCTCGACCAGGCGCGCGATCTGGCTCGCGAGGAAGATCACGACGAAGTAGATCAGCGCCACGACCGTGTAGGTTTCGAGCGGCCTGAACGTCTTTTGCGAGACTTCGTTCGCGGCAAACAGCAGGTCGGCATAGGAGATGGTGGCGATCAGCGTCGTGGTCTTCATCAACTCGATGGCGCGTTCCATGAAGGCCGGGATCATGCGCTTCACCGCCTGCGGCAGGATGATGCGGCGCATCGCCTGGTCGTGGCGCATGCCAATGGCGCGCGCGCCGTCCCATTGGCCACGCTCGATCGACTGGATGCCGGCGCGGAACACCTCGGCGAAGAACGAAGCCGACTGGATCGAGAAGGTGACGGCGCCGGCCACGAACGGCGTCATCTCGATGCCGACCAGGATCGGCAGGGCGAAGAAGAACCAGAAGAGCTGGACCAGCGGTGGCGTCGTGCGAAACACTTCTATGACGAAGCCGGCCGGCCACGACAGGAACCGCCGGGGCGACAGGCGCAGCAGCGCCAGCGCCAGCCCCAGCACGACGCCGCAGACCAGCGCCGTGCCCGTGATCTTGAGCGTGTTCGCCAGCCCCTCTGCCAACAACGGTGCGTTGGCGAGGACCGGCGAGAAGTCCCACTCGTAGGCCAAGAGGCGACGCCGCCTACTTGATCATTTCCTTCATGACCGGCGGCGCGAGCTTGGGATCGAGGCCGAAGTCGGTGAGCGCCTGCTCGTAGAACTTCTGGGTCTGGCCGCTCTTGTAGTAGCCCGCGATCTGCTTATCGACCCATTCGGTGAAGGCGGTGTCGCCCTTGCGCAGCGCCACACTGGAGGGTTGCGACTCGGCGGGCAGCGGCACCACGATCTTGCCCTTGCCGAGACGCTGGCGCGCGGCGAGCAGCGGCGGATGGAAGAGCAGCACGGCATCGACGCGACCCGACTGGAAGGCCGCGATCGCCTCGGCGTTGCCGGGGAAGCGCTGGATGTCGGCCTTGGGCGTGTGCTGCGTGGCCCAGCGGTCCATGGTCGAGGCCTGCGGCACGGCGATGCGCACGCCCTGCTTGTTGAGGCCTTCCCAGGTCTTCGCGTCGAGGTCGTCGCGCGCCAGCACGGCGAGCGAATACCAGAGCAGCGGCGTCTCGGGGAAGTTGGCGGCCTGTTTGCGCTCGGCGGTGGCGTCGAGCATGAACATCAGGTCGATCTTGTCGCCCTGGAGCGCGGCGATCGCGTTGCCCCACGTCACTTCGACCGGCTCGAACTTCACGCCCAGCGTCTGCGCCATCGCCTTGCCCATCGCGACGCCGAGACCCGTCGACCATTCGCCGGTCTTGGGATCCTTCGAGTACCAGGGCGGCGCCTGCGTGACGCCGACGCGCAGCACGCCGCGCTTCTTCACCTCGTCGAGCGTGGCCTGGGCCCGCGCGGCAAAAGGCATCGCCAGCGCCGCAGCACTCGCGGCCGCAACGGCAAACAACGAACGTCGATTGATGGTCATGAATGGTCTCCCCTTTTTGACTTCCCCGACAAACCCGGCATCGTGCGCAGGAACTGTTCCGTCGTTTCCACGCCCCGGCGCATGTGATCAGCGATCTCGGCTTTCATCGTCTCGAAGTCCGAGCCGAACGCCGCCCTGATGTAGCTGTCGTGACTGTCGCGCTTCGGACCGCGCCGGCCATGCGCGCGATGATGCGCCGCCCAATAGAGCTGCAGCCGTCCGCGCAATCCGTGCCAGGCGCGCTGAAGGAGTTTGTGGGCGCTCGCCTCGTGGACGAGGCCATGGAACTCGAGTTCGGCAAGGATGCTGGCGCGATCGTCGCCGGCGTCGATTGTCGCGATCAGCGCCTCGTTGCGGCGCCTGAGTTCGGCGCGGAAGCGATCGTCGCGACGCGGCCAGACCTGCTCGAAGGCGAAGGTCTCCAGCACGGTCCGCAGCGAATAGATTTCGTGGACATCCTCGACCGAGAGTTCGGCGACGCGCGTGCCGGTGTAGGGCACGGTCACGACCAGCCCCTCCTCGATCAACTGCCGCAGCGCCTCGCGCAACGGCCCGCGGCTGACGTCGAAGCGCTCCGACAGCGCCGTCTCGACCAGCGGCGCGCCGGGCGGGATGTCACCCGCCAGGATCGCCAGCCGCAGCCGCTCGACGATATGCGCGCGCAGGGTCGCCTTCGGCACCCGCTCGAAAAGCGCGCCCACATCCCGCGTCGAGACATCGGAAACGGACAAACAGCCTCCTAGAAATCCGGATCGTCGATTGTTAACAATGTGACAGCTGACATACTGCGGGACAAGAAGTGGGGCGAGGGTTGATCATGCAGTTCGAAGCTTTTCAGGCGACCCGTTGCCAGCACGTCATGACCGAGAATACGAGAATGACATCACGTGCTTTAGCAATGCCGCACCCTCGGCACTGGCTTTGCTGAACGAGAGTGGTATTGCGCTTTCTGAATCTGCGACGGCAGCAGCTACTTCTTCGGGTCTATACCGTATTCCCGTGCATTGCTTTTGCAGTTCAATAATATGGGTCGGATCCGCTTGGTATCTTATGAGCGTCTCCACGATAAGTTGCTGCCACTCTTTGTCAGCTTTGCGTGGCCTCCATTGCTTGTCCCTTAGCAACTGCACGCCGAGCGCCTCAAAAACCTCCATGACGAATGTGGCACAGGTCGAACCATCACCGGGTTTCTGGGGACGATAGACCCCCGTTACAGGATCAAGCGATTTCAGAATCGACGAGAAGCCAAATGCGATCTTTGTATTTTCCGAAGTGTTCTCGGAAAGTATTTTTTGGCAGAAATGAGCAATCGACCTCTGAGTGATTTCTCCGAGGCCGCTAGAGATCCACTGGACCATCCCGTTTGATTGCTCGCCGCCTAGTCTATGGTGCCACATTAGGTGGCATCGCCTAGGCGGTTGCCCCTCTATACAGAACACTATCGCTATATGTCTTGAACCGGGACCTTGAGGTTGGCCAAGTTCAATACCGAGGTGGCCGATGTTGCTGATCGGTTGCTCAAACGGATTGGAAAGGGTCGAACTCACTGTCCGCCTCGTTAGCGGAATAGACCTACCAACTCGAGCGTTGTGTTTATCCCGCGACGCTCAAGCTCGGCTTTCGAACGATTCAAGAAGCTCACCCAAGACGGAATTTGAGCCCTTGCTGAGAAGCTGAAACGAAGAAGAGTCACCAAGGCGTCTGCGCTCACCTTTTTGACATCTATGTCATCGAGGGCCTTATCCAGCTCTTCATATTGTTGCTCTCTCATCAGATCATATACAGTGTCGACAAGCCAGGACAACGTGGGCGTGTCTAGGCGGTCCGTTCCGCATCTCTCAAGGCGTTCCACCCAAGCTAGCCGAGCCCGCTCTAGTTCTTCTTTTTGTACAGGCTTGTTCAGAGAACTAGCGAGCACATAAAGAAGCTCAGTAATCTTTGTCCGATCGACTCCAAGCTCTCGCGAAACTTTAGACAGATTATCCCCGCCGGCTATTCCTGCCAGAACACGCGCTATCAACTCGTGGCTGGCTGAAGCCGTTGAAACTCGGCTCGCAATCGAAAGATCGACCTCAAAGATGTCGTCGTTTACAGGCGCGATACGGACAAGATGGGTGCTCCCCCAAACATCTCGCGGGGTGGTTTGCGATCCAAATTGGTCAAATGCAACGAGAAGATCGCTGTCTTCCGCGCCCACCTCCCAATAAGAAAATCGGGCAAGCGCTACGGCACCTTCGTCAAGCGCATCGTCCGCAATCAAGGGATCGCTCATCCGCTTGGCGATCTCACTCCCTTTGTCGCGGATCCGCCATTCCGTCATGTCAATCATCATCGTCACCGCCCCCCGTTACGACGACAGGTCGCTTTGTGGCGGCAAGACTCGCAGCGAGCGCTACTGTCTTTGCTTCTGCTCTTTCGCACAGCAACCTAAGCTTTCTTACGTCCTGAATATCTAGCGTGGCAAACAATTGCCTGCGATTACCCCCATCGTGGTAATCGACCTGCAAAACGTAATCTATTGCCCACTGAACTATGTCTGTCCCTTCCTCATCAAACACAGGCCGGGCATCTACAAGGATACTAGC
>JAKFVZ010000270.1 GCA_021732965.1 Reyranella sp. | reverse complement strand
GGTCGCGTCGGCGGGCGCGCGCATCGACATTCCGCTGCACCACGTGACGGCCGCCTATGTGCGCAGCCATTTCGACGCCATCGAGTTCTGCGTGCCCGACGGGCCGAAGCCGGACGAGATCGTGTTCATCGTCGCCGCCTCGATCGGTGGCCGCCCCCATGCGAGGGTTGGCGGGCTGACGCCGGCCGAGATCAAACTGGGGGACGGGCAACGATGAACGAAGATGCGCTCGCCGCCGCGATGAAGGTGATGGACGACTATATCGACGGTCTCAATCGCGGCGACGAGCCGGCGGTCAACAATGCCTGCAATTTCCCGCATGTGCGGCTGGCGGGCGGCAAGGTCGTCGTCTGGCCCGATCATGGCGATTACAAGCTCGGCGATTTCGTCGCCCGCGCCGGCGACGGCTGGCATCACAGCAAGTGGGACGAGCGCACGCCGATCCATGTCGGCCGCGACAAGGTCCATCTCAAGGTGAAGTTCAGCCGCTGGCGCGCCGACGATTCGCTGCTGGGCGTGTTCGAGACGATCTACATCGTGACCCGGCAGGACGGTCATTGGGGAATACAGGCGCGGTCGAGCTTTGCCGACTGAGCGCTTGTGAGGTGGGGGCCGGCCTCGCTAGGGTCGGTTCACAGGGAGTCTGTCACTTTTGAAGAGGGGGACGTCATGCTGACCCGTAATCGTTTGCTTGCCGGCACGGCCGCGCTCGTCGCACTGGCACTCGCCGGACCGGCGGCGGCACAGGCGCCGATCAAGATCGGTGAACTCAACAGCTACAAGGTCTTCCCGGCCTTCCTCGAACCCTACAAGAAGGGCATCGAGCTGGCGGTCGAGGAAGTGAACGCGGCGGGTGGCGTGCTCGGCCGCAAGATCGAGGTCGTGAGCCGCGACGACAATGGCAATCCGGGCGATGCGGTGCGCGTCGCCGAGGAGCTGCTGAGCCGCGAGGGCGCCGCGTTCCTGATCGGCACCTTCCCCTCGAACGTCGGCCTCGCCGTCGCCGACTTCGCCAAGCAGCGCAAGGTGCTGTTCATCGCCGCCGAGCCGCTGACCGACAAGATCGTCTGGGACCAGGGCAACGCCTACACGTTCCGCCTGCGCACCTCGACCTACATGCAGACGGCGATGCTCATTCCCGACGCGGTCAAGCTCAAGAAGAAGCGCTGGGCGATCGTCTATCCCAACTACGAATACGGCCAGTCGGCGACGGCCGCCTTCAAGAAGCTCCTGAAGGAGAAGCAGCCCGACGTCGAGTTCGTCGCCGAGCAGGCGCCGCCGCTCGGCAAGATCGACGCGGGTGCGGTCGCGCAGGCGCTGGCCGACGCCAAGCCCGATGCGATCTTCTCCTCGCTGTTCGGTCCGGATCTCGCGAAGTTCGTGCGCGAGGGCCAGACCCGCGGCCTGTTCAAGGGCGTCGAGGTGTTCAATCTCCTCGCCGGTGAGCCGGAATATCTCGATCCCCTGAAGGAGGAGTCGCCCGACGGCTGGTACGTCACGGGCTATCCGTGGAGCGAACTCAAGACGCCGGAGCACACCAAGTTCCTCAACGCCTACCAGGCGAAGTTCAAGGACTATCCGCGTCTCGGCTCCGTGGTGGGCTATGCGACCGTGATGTCGGCCGCCGAAGCCATCAAGAAGGCGGGCTCGCTCGACCAGGAGAAGCTGGTCGCCGCCATGAAGGGGCTCACGCTGATCACGCCGTTCGGCATGGTCGAGTACCGGGCGATCGACCATCAGTCGACCATGGGCGCCTATGTCGGCCAGATCGGTGTGAAGGACGGCAAGGGCTACATGAAGAACTGGCGCTTCGTCGACGGCAAGGACGCCCTGCCGAGCGACGCCGACGTCCAGAAGATGCGGCCGAAGAACTGACGGTAAAGCTGTCATCCCGAACGAAGTGAGGGACCTTTGAGGCGTCCTGAAAGGTCCCTCGCCGTGCTCGGGATGACATCCTTTTCTTCCTCGGCCATCGCGTGACCCTCGCTTCATTCATCATCCAGCTCCTGAACGGGCTGGCCGCGGCCGCGTCGCTGTTCCTGGTGTCGGCCGGCCTGTCGCTGATCTTCGGCGTCACGCGGATCGTGAACTTCGCGCACGGTTCGCTCTACATGCTGGGGCTCTACGGCGCCTATTCGCTGATCGAGTTCTTCGGCCGCACGCCGCTGGGCTTCTGGGGGGCGGTTGCGCTGTCGGCGCTGGCGGTCGGGCTGGTCGGTGTCCTGATCGAGGTGCTGGTGCTGCGGCGCATCTACCGCGCGCCGGAGCTGTTCCAGTTGCTGGCGACCTTTGCGATCGTTCTGGTGATCAAGGACATCGCGCTCTTCACCTGGGGTGCCGAGGACCTGGTCGGTCCGCGCGCGCCGGGTCTCACGATGGCGGTCGAGATCATGGGCCGCCGCATCCCGGCCTACGACCTGCTGCTGATCGCCATCGGGCCGGTCGTGCTGGGCGCGATCTGGCTGCTGTTGACGCGCACGCGCTGGGGCGCGCTGGTGCGGGCGGCGACGCAGGATCGCGAGATGGTCGGCGCGCTCGGCGTCGACCAGGCCAAGCTCTTCACTTCTGTCTTTTTCGTGGGTTCGGTGCTGGCAGGTCTGGGCGGTGCGCTGCAGATCCCGCGCGAGCCGGCCAATCTCGAACTCGACCTCGCCATCATCGCCGACGCTTTCGTGGTCACGGTCGTGGGCGGGCTGGGCAGCATCGGCGGTGCGTTCCTCGCCGCCATCATCATCGGCGTCGCCAAGGCCTTCTGCATCGGCATCGGCACGGTCACCTGGTTCGGCTTCGAGATCTCCTTCTCCAAGCTCACGCTGGTGGTCGAATTCCTGATCATGGCGCTGGTGCTGGTGGTGCGGCCCTATGGATTGCTCGGCAAGCCGCAGGCCGCGCAGCGCGCCGCGTCGGAGCCGGCGCCGCCGCTGCAGGTCCCGTCGTGGACCTTCGCGCTGGTCTGGCTGGCGCTGCTGGCCATCGTGCCGCTGGTCGCCGACCGCTACGCCACGATCCTGCTGACCGACATCGTCTGCTTCGCGCTCTTCTCGGTGTCGCTTCACTTCATCATGGGCCCGGCCGGCATGGTCTCGTTCGGCCACGCCGCCTATTTCGGCATCGGCGCCTATGCGGCCGGACTGCTGCTGAAGCGCTTTGGCCTGCCGATGGAGGCAGCGCTTCTGCTGGCGCCCGTGATCGCCGGCCTGTTCGCCATCGTCTACGGCTGGTTCTGCGTGCGACTGTCGGGTGTCTATCTCGCCATGCTGACCTTGGCCTTCGCGCAGATCAGCTGGTCGATCGTCTTCCAGTGGGATTCCGTGACCGGCGGCAGCAACGGCGTGTTCGGCGTCTGGCCCGCCGCGTGGCTCGCCGACAAGACGGTCTACTACTACATGGCGCTTGTCCTGTGCGGCGCCGGCATCGTGTTCCTGTGGCTCGTGCTGTTTTCGCCGTTCGGCTACGCCCTGCGCGCCGGCCGCGATTCGCCGCTGCGGGCCGAGGCGATCGGCATCGACCTGCGCGGCTTCCAGTGGGCGGCTTTCGTGCTGGTCGGTGCGATGGCCGGTCTCGCGGGCGCGGTCTATGCCTTCTCCAAGGGCAGCATCTCGCCGTCGAGCATCTCGATCGCGCAGTCGACCGACGGGCTGATCATGGTTCTGCTGGGCGGCGTCGAGACGTTGACCGGCCCGGTCGTCGGCGCGGCCATCTTCACCTGGCTGCGCGACGTGGTGGCACGCAACACCGAGTTCTGGCGCGCCGTCATGGGCGGTGTGATCCTTCTGATCGTGCTGCTCTTTCCGCAAGGACTTGTCGGCGGCCTGAAGTTGCTGGTCACGCGCTGGCGGGAGCAGCGGGCATGAGCCATCCCGTCCTCCAGGTCGATGGCCTGCACAAGGCGTTCGGCGGCGTGCAGGCGGTGGCCGACGTCTCGTTTGCCGTCTCGGCGGGCGAGATGCTGGCGCTGATCGGGCCGAACGGCGCGGGCAAGAGCACCTGCTTCAACATGCTGAACGGCCAGCTCGCACCCGACTCCGGCATCGTGCGCCTCGAAGGCCGCGACATCGTCGGCCTGCGCCCGCGCGCCATCTGGCGGCTGGGCGTCGGCCGCACCTTCCAGATCACCGCCACTTTCGCGTCGCTCAGCGTCCGCGAGAACGTGCAGATGGCGCTCTATTCGCATGCCGGCCGCCTGCGCTCGCTGCTCTCGCGCTTCGGTGCCGCGTTCGCTACCCAGGCTGACGCGCTGCTCGACCAGGTCGGCATGCTCGATCAGGCGGAGCGGACCTGCGGCGTGCTGGCCTATGGCGACCTGAAGCGCGTGGAACTCGCGATCGCGCTGGCGAACGAGCCGCGCCTGCTGCTGATGGACGAGCCGACCGCCGGCATGGCGCCCAAGGAGAGGGTCGCGCTGATGGAGCTGACGGCGCGGCTGGCGCGGGCGCGCAATATCGCCGTGCTGTTCACCGAGCACGACATGGACGTGGTGTTCAGCCAGGCCGATCGCATCATCGTGCTCGACCGCGGCGTGCTGATCGCTGGTGGCACGCCGCAGGAAGTGCGCGCCAATCCCGATGTCCGTGCGGTCTATCTCGGGAGCGCCCACTGATGCTCGGGGTGAAGGACCTGCATGCCTTCTATGGCCGTGCGCACATCCTGCACGGCATCTCGCTGGAGGCGCATGCCGGCGAGGTCGTGGCGCTGCTGGGCCGCAATGGTGCGGGCAAGTCGACGGCCATGAAGGCGATCATGGGCCTGGTGCCGCCCGCCCGCGGCGAGGTGAGCTTCGCCGGTCAGCGCATCGAGCGCCTGCCGCCTTATCGTATCGCGCGTCTCGGCCTCGGCTACGTCCCGGAGGAGCGGCGTATCTTCACCGAACTGTCGGTGATGGAGAATCTCGAGGTCGGCCGGCAGGCGGCGCGTTCCGGCGTGCCGCTCTGGACGGAAGAGAAGCTGTTCAAGCTGTTCCCCAATCTCGCGCGCATGCGCGAGCGGCCGGGCGGGCGCATGTCGGGCGGCGAGCAGCAGATGCTCACCATCGCCCGCACGCTGATGGGCAATCCGAGCTGCGTGCTCCTCGACGAGCCGTCCGAAGGGCTGGCACCCATCATCGTCGAGGAGATGGCCAACTCCATCCGGGCACTGAAGGGCGAGGGCGTGTCGGTCATCCTGTGCGAGCAGAACCTCCACTTCGCCCTGGGTGTCGCCGACCGCGCCTACATCATCGAGAAGGGCCAGATCCGCTTCGGCGGCTCGATGGCCGAGCTGGCGGCCAACGACTCCCTGCGCGAACAATATCTTTCGGTTTGAACATGGCTTCCAAAAGCACCTTCACCGTCGGCATCGATGTCGGCGGCACCTTCACCGACCTGCTGGCGATCGATCCCGTCTCGAACGAGGTGAGGCTGGCCAAGGTGCCCACCACCGTCGACAACCAGGCGATCGGCTTCATGGCGGCGCTGGCGGCGGCCAGCCTCGACCCGGCGCTGCTTCAGGCGGTGGTCCACGGCACGACGACGACCACGAACGCGCTGCTCGAACGAAAGATCGCCAAGGTCGGGCTCATCACGACCAAGGGTTTTCGCGACGTACTCGAACTCGGTCGTCGCACGCGGCCGCAAGCCTACGGATTGCGCGGCACCTTCCGGCCGATGATCGACCGCGAGGTGCGGCTCGAAGTGCCGGAGCGGATGGACGCCGACGGCAAGGTGCTGACCGCGCTCGATGAGGCCGCCGTGGCCGACGCCGCGCGCAAGCTGCTGGCGGCGGGCTGCGAAGCCGTCGTCATCCATTTCCTGCACAGCTACATCAACCCGGCGCACGAGCGGCGTGCCACCGAGATCGTGCGCGGGCTGTGGCCCAACGAATACGTCACCGCGGGCCATGTCATCCTGTCGGAGTATCGCGAGTATGAGCGCGGCGTGACGGCGGCGGTCAATGCCTCGGTCCAGCCCGTCCTCGACCGCTATCTGTCGCGCCTGCGTACCGAACTGAAAGCCAAGGGCTACGACCGCGACCTGCTGGTGATGCAGGGCAACGGCGGCACGATTTCCTCGCAGCTCATCGCCGAGGCGGCGGTGAACACGGTGATGTCCGGCCCGGCCTCGGGCGTGATGGCAGCGGCCTATACCGGTAGCGCCTCGGGCCATCCCAACCTGATCACCTACGACATGGGCGGCACCTCGACTGATGTCGGCCTGATCGAGAATGCCGTGCCCCAGGTCTCGGGCGAGCTCGAACTCGAATATGCGATGCCGATCCATGTGCCGATGGTCGACGTGCACACGATCGGCGCGGGCGGCGGCTCGATCGCCTCGGTCGATGCGGCGGGCATGCTGCGGGTCGGACCCGAAAGCGCGGGCGCGCGGCCCGGTCCCATCTGCTACGGCCGAGGCGGCGCCGAGCCCACCATCACCGATGCCAACCTGGTCCTGGGTCGGCTCAACCCCGACAAGCTTCTAGGCGTCGACCACCCTGTGACGCTCGACCATGTGCGCAGCCTGGTGCTGGAGAAGGTCGGCCAGCGACTGGGCCTCGATGCCGAGGCGGCTGCCGCCGCCGTGCTGCGCATCGCCAACGACCGCATGGCCGGTGCGGTGCGCCTGGTGTCGCTGTCGCGCGGCCACGACCCGCGCGATTTCGCGCTCTTCGCCTTCGGCGGCGCGGGCCCGCTGCATGCGACGGCGCTGGCCCGCGAACTCGGTATCCCGACGGTGCTGGTGCCGGCGCGGCCCGGCATCACCAATGCGCTGGGCTGCGTCGTGGCCGACCTGCGCCACGACTATGTGCGCACCGTCAACAAGCCGCTCTCCGCGGTCGACGATGCCACGGTGGCGCGCATCTATGCCGAGCAGGCAGCCGAGGGCGAGGCCACGATCGGGCGCGAGGGCGTGCCGGTGCGCGAGCTACGGCGCGTCCTGTCGGCCGACATGCAGTTCCAGGGACAGAGCCACATCCTGTCGGTCGGCGTCGACAGCGCCGAGATCGGCGTGGCTGGCCTGCACAAGGCCTTTGCCGCCGCCTACTTCCGCCGCTTCGGCATCGAATTGCCGGAGATTCCGCCGGTCCTCGTCAACCTGCATACCGCCGTGATCGGCGTGCGCCCCGAGATCTCGCTGGGTGCGCTGGCCGCGACCGATCGCGCACCCACGCTCGCGGCCGCCAGACTCGGCGCACGCCGCGTCTGGTTCAGCGACGGCTGGCACGACACGCCGGTCTACGCCCGCGAAAAACTGCCGCTCGACGAGACGCTCCAGGGCCCCGCGATCCTCGAACAACTGGACTGCACCACCGTCGTCGAACCGGGCGACAAGGTCCGGCAGGACAGGCTCGGCAATTTGCTGATATCTGTCGGCTAACAAAAATTCGGAGGAAACGAAGATGAAGGTGACGGACGTCGTCTGCCACATCCTGAGCTGCAAGGTCGACAAGCCGTTCGTCTCGGCGCGCGGCTGGGTCTATGGCACGCGCTCGACCTGCCTGGTCGAGATCTCGACGGACGAGGGCATTACCGGCTGGGGCGAGTGCTACGGGCCGGCCGCCGTCGCCAAGACCTTCGTCGAGACGCAGTTCAAGGCGCGCGTGGTCGGCCGCGATCCCTTCGATGTCGAGGCGATCTGGGAAGACCTCTACAACAGGATCAAGGATTACGGCACGACCGGCATGGCGATCTCGGCCATCTCCGGGATCGACATCGCGCTGTGGGACATCATGGGTCGCGCCGTGAACAAGCCGGTCCACAAGCTGATCGGCGGCGCCTATCGCAGCGAGGTCATTCCCTACGCGACCGGCCTCTACTTCATCGACATGAACCGGCTCGTCGAGGAGGCGGTCGAGGAGGCGCTCGAGTTCAAGCATGCCGGCTTCCAGGCGATCAAGATGAAGATCGGTCTGGGCGATCTCAAACTCGACGCGAAGCGCGTCGCCGCCGTGCGCGAGGCGATCGGCCCGGACGTGAAGCTCGCGGTCGACGCCAACCACTGCTTCTCGGTTCCCAACGCCATCAAGCTCGGCCGCATGCTGGAGGAGCGCGACATCCTGTGGTTCGAGGAGCCGATCAGCCCCGAGGACCATGACGGCTACATCGAGGTGACGCGCGCCCTCGACATGGCGGTGGCCGGCGGCGAGAACGACTTCACGCGCTGGGGCTTCCGCGACGTCATCGCGCGCAAGGCGATGGACATCGTGCAGCCCGATCTCTGCGCCGCCGGCGGCTTCTCGGAGTGCCGCAAGATCGCGACGCTGGCCTCGGCCTTCGGCGTCGAATGCGTACCGCATGCCTGGGGTTCGGCCATCGGGCTCGCCGCGACCGTGCAGTTTCTCGCCGCCTTGCCGGACCAGCCGCCGGCCTTCCGCCCGATGCCGCCGATGCTCGAGTTCGAGCAGACGCCCAACCCGCTGCGCGATCACCTGGCGCAGGAGCCGATCGAGCAGAAGAAGGGCATCGTGAAGGTCCCGACGGGTCCGGGCCTCGGCATCGAGATCGATCGCGAGGTCCTGAAAAAGTACAAGGTGGGCTGAGCGATGAAGATCGTCGACGTAAAGGCCTATCCGACCAGCTATCGCGTGCCGAAGGAGCTGCAGGTTTCGCTCGGCATCGGCACCATGACCAAGCGCGACTGCGTGATGGTGAAGGTGACGACCGAGGACGGCATCGTGGGCTGGGGCGAGAGCCATCATGCGCGCTCGCCGGGGAGCATCGGCCACCTGATCAACACGACCCTGAAGGGCTTCGTGGTCGGCATGGATGCGACCGACACGGTCGGCATCTGGGCGAAGATCTACAAGTTCCAGCTCGGCAGCCACGGCATGGGCGCGGCCACCGCGATGGCGATGAGCGGCCTCGACCAGGCGCTGTGGGACATCAAGGGCAAGGCGGTGGGATGGCCGCTCTACAAGCTCCTGGGCGGTTCCAACAAGCCGGTGCCGGCCTATGCCGGCGGCATTTCGCTGGGCTACCAGGCGCCGGAATCGCTGGCCGACGAGGCCGGGCCGATGGTCGCGGCGGGCTACAAGGCCCTGAAGCTGAGGGTCGGCGACAGTGTGAAGAACGACATCGCCCGCATGACGGCGGTGCGCAAGCGCTTCGGCGACGACATGGTGCTGCTGACTGACGCTAACACCGGCTACACGGTCGAGGATGTGCGCCGCGTGATGCCGGCGATGGACGAGCTGGGCATCTCCTGGCTGGAGGAGCCGTTCCCGGCGCACGACCATCGCTCCTATGCGATGGCCAAGGGCTGGGGCGTGACGCCGCTGGCCGCCGGCGAGAACCATTATACGCGCTTCGAGTTCCACCGGCTGATCGAGGACGGCAACATCTCGATCCTGCAGCCCGACCTGTCGAAGAGCGGCGGCATCACCGAGGTGCAGCGCATCGCGGCGGCGGCGTCGATGTGGAAGCTGCCGATCCATCCGCACAGCTCGATGACCGGGCTGAACCATGCCGTGTCGATCCACTTCCTCGCGTCGATCGACAATGGCGGTTACTTCGAGGCCGATCTCTCCGTGGCCAACAAGTTCCGCGACGAGCTGGGCAGCGCGCCGTGGGAGATCGGCAAGGACGGAAACGTACGCCCACTCGACAAGCCCGGCATCGGCGTCGAGATCGACGAGGACTTCCTGATCGCCCACCCGGTCATCGAGGGACCGGGGTACGTGTGAGCCCGGTCGCTCTTCACAAGAGCCCTCATGCTGAGGAGGCCGCAAAGCGGCCGTCTCGAAGCATGGGCACGCGCACGATGTCTGTTGCCCATCCTTCGAGACGCCGCGCTCCGCGCGGCTCCTCAGGATGAGGTGTTGGTGGTCGCGAATCGTAAGAGTCTATGTCGCCGGGATGAGATCGCTCGCCTTCTCCGCGATGGCATTCGTGGCGGCGTAGGTGTTGCCCGAGACCATCGTCGGCATGCACGAGGCGTCGGCGACGCGAAGGCCTTCTAGGCCGATCACGCGCATGCTGAGCGGATCGACCACGGCCATCGGGTCGGTGCCGAGCTTGGCGGTACCGACCGGGTGATAGGTCGTCGAGCCGGTGGCGCGGGCATGCGCCATCCATTGCTCGTCGGTCTGCACCGCCGGTCCCGGCAGGTTCTCCTCGACCACGAAGCCGTTGAGCGGCGGCGTGGCGAGCAGCTTGCGCAGGTACTTCATCGCCGCCAGCAGCGCGTCGCGGTCATGCTGGACGGCGAGATAGTTGGGCTGAATCTCGGGCTTGGCTGTCGGATCTGCGGTCGTCGCCTTGACGTGGCCGGTGCTCTCGGGCCGGAGCTGCGAGACGCCCAGCGTCATGCCGGGCACGCGGTCGAGTTCCGAGGTGCCGTAGCGGCCGGGCATGTAACTGGCCGGTGCGAAGTAGAGCTGCATGTCGGGCGTTGCGAGGCCTGGCCGCGTCTTGAAGTAGCCGCCGGCATGGCTGGGTGCGGCGGTCAGCAGGCCCTTGCGCGTGAAGGCATAGCGCAGCACCTCAGCCACCAGCGGCAGGCCGCGGCTCTTCTCGTTCAGCGAGCCCGCGCCCTTCACCAGCGCCGAAACGCGCACGGCGTAATGGTCGCGGAAGTTGCGGCCGACGCCCGGCAGGACATGCTTCGCGGCCACGCCGATGTCGCGCAGGTCGTCGGCGTTGCCGATGCCGGAGAGCTGCAGCAGCTGCGGCGTGTTGATGGCGCCGCCGCTCAGGATCACGTCGCGGCGGGCGCGGACCTGCTTCGACTGACCTCCCTGTCGATAGGTGATGCCGACGGCCTTCCTGCCCTCGAGGTCGATGCGCTCGACCAGCGCGTGGGTGATGACCTTGAGGTTCGCGCGGCCCATCGCGGGGCGCAGATAGGCGTCGACCGGGCTCCAGCGCCGGCCGCCCTTCATCATGTTCTGGTAGAGCAGCGTGCCTTCCTGGTCGCCGCTGTTGTAGTCGGGCGAGCGCTTCAGCCCGAGCGCTTCGTTGGCATCCATGAAGGCGTCGCTCAGCACGTGCGGGTCGCGCTGGTCCTCGATGACGAGCGGACCGGTGCGGCCGCGCGTCTCGTCGCTGCCGCCGACGCGGCTCTCGGCGCGCTTGAAGTAGGGCAGCAAGTCGTCCCACGACCAGCCGCGGCAGCCGAGCTGCGCCCAGGTGTCGTAGTCGGCCGACTGGCCGCGCACATAGAGATGGCCGTTGATCGAGCCCGAGCCGCCCAGCACCTTTCCACGCGGAAATCTTATCTTGCGGCCGTCGATGTGCGGGCCGGGTGCGGTCTCGTAGCCCCAGTTGAGATTCTCGTTGTAGACCGTCTTGTTGAAGCCGGCCGGGACCTTGATCCAGATATGGTTGTCCTTGCCGCCGGCCTCGATCACCGCGACCGTGTTCTTGCCCGAAGCCGAGAGGCGATTGGCCAGCACGCAGCCCGCCGCGCCGGCACCCACGATGACGTAGTCGAACTCTTCCATTTGTTTCCTCCCCCTCTTGTGAAGGTGGCTTTTCGTTACGCGGCAACCACTAGTGTCGACGCCAGCTGCCGCACCGACTTCACCATCGCCATGGCGACCAGCTTGCCGGTCTTGCGGTTCTCCTCGCTGACGGTCACGTCCTCCATGAAAGTGAAGCGGCCGAACGCGCCCTTGGCTTCCAGCTCGACGATGTGCGTGGTGATGGTGGGATCGGCCACGATGACGACGCGCGTCCTGTCCAGACCAAGCCCGGCGATCGCGGCGGCGGCGGAGATGTTGACGTTCTGCGGATAGAGGCGTGCGCCCTCGCGCACCGGCCCGTCGAACACCGTGTGCGGCGCCGTCAGCGCGTCGAGGTCGACCAGGGTCTCCGCGATCGTGCCTTTCCAGGCCGACGGATCCTTGCGCACTGTCACCGTGACGCTATCCAGCCCGCCGACCGCGGCGCTGCTCAGGATGTCGAGCGCGCCGATGCCGCCCGACGGCAGGATGAGCCGCGTGCCGCTTGCCTTGGCGGCGGCCAGCAGCCGGTCGAACAGGGCGGTGTCGGTGAAGGCGCGAACGGAGGTCACCAGGAAGTCCGCGCCACTCTCGAGCACTCGCTGGCCGTAGGTGCGGACCGCCTCGTGCCCGGCGCACTCGGCCACGGCATCGAAGTCATGGGCGAAGAACCGGTCGGGCTCGTGGGTCAGCACGCCTTCCTGTCGCGGCCGGCGCACCAGGACGGAGACCAGGTCGATGTTCTCGAGGCCAGCGGCTTCGACATGCTTGCTGATGGCGCCGTAGCCGATCAGTCCCAATTTCACGAGAGGCGGGCCTCCACCCAGCGCGCCCAGGCAATGAGCTGGTCGTCGTTCCGCAGCGGCGCGATCAACTGCACCGACAGCGGCAGGCCAAACGGTCCGGCATTGAAGGGCAGGGCAATGCAGGGCGTGCCCAAAAGGGTCCAGAAGCGGTTGAAGATCGGATCGCCGGTGTAGCCGAGACCCGCCGGTGCCTCGCCGCGGGCGGCAGGAGCGAGCAGGAAGTCAAAGCGCTCCCACACCTGTGTGAGATCGGCCAACGCCCGGCGCTTGCGCTTCTTTGCATCGGCGAGCTGGGCTGAGGTGACGCTGTCGCCCACCTCGAGGCTCGCCGTCAGGCTGGGCGACAGGAGATGGGGGAAGCGGGCACGTTCCGGCCCATAGTGCTGGGTCGCCTCCTTGGTCATGACCCGGTTGTGCGCGGTGATGAGCGGCCCCCAGCTCTCGGGCATGTCCCAGTCGCGCACCTTGGCGCCGCCGGCCCGCAAGGTTCGGGCGGCAAGCTCGATGTTCTTCCTGTTGTACGACTCGGCCTGGTCCCACCACAGGGTGCGGCACAGGCCGATGCGCGGCGCGTGGAGGGGCGGATCGGCCGGGGCATGGCCGTAGGCGGCGCGGATCAGCGCCAGGTCGTTGGCCGTGCGGGTGAAGAAGCCCAGCGTGTCGAGGCTCTTCGCGTAGGTCTTGATGCCTGTCGTGTCGGCCCAGCCATAGGTGCCCTTGTAGGCGACGATACCGTTGAAGGCGCCGGGACGGATCACCGAGCCCGAGGTCTGCGTGCCGTAGCCGATGGGCACCATCGTATCGGCGACGGCGGCGGCCGAGCCCGAGGAGGAGCCGGCCGGTGTGTGGCGCAGATTGTGCGGATTGTGCGTCTTGCCGGCATGGGCGCCGGCGAATTCCGTCGTCACCGACTTGCCCAGCACGATGGCGCCGGCGTTCACAAGCTGGGTCACGCAGGCGGCGTCACGGCCGGCGACATGGTCGCGGTAGATCGGCGAGCCGCAGGTGGTCGGCATCGTCTTCGTCGAGATGATGTCCTTCACGGCCAGCGGGATGCCGTGCAGGGGGCCCACGGGCCGGGCACGCTTGTCGAGCATGTCGGCGCGCTTGCGGGCGCCGTCGGCGTCGAGCGCCTCCCAAGCGTGGACCTGTCCCTCGCGAAGCTCGATCCGGTCGAGACAGGCTTCGACGAGTTCGCGCGCCTTCAGGCGCTTCTGCGACATGCGCAGGATCGCTTCGCTCGCCGACAGCTTGTTGGGCGATTTCGCCATGCGCTCGTTCCCCTTTCGATTCGTTGGGCGCATGATGACCGAGCCCCGCACGGAAAGGTAGCCGTTCATGCCCCAGGGTTTGCCGTTCAAGGTCCAGAAGCTCGGCCATGCGGTCGTGAACGTCGCCGACCTCGACCGCTCGCGGCACTTCTACACCGACGTGCTGGGCTTCAAGGTTTCCGACGTCTATCCCGGTTCCATGATGCCCGGCGGCATGGTGTTCCTGCGCTCCAACGGCGACCATCATTGCCTGGCGCTGGTCGGTGGCGCGCCGGCCACCGGGGCGAGCGCGCGCACGCTGCATCACCTGGCCTTCGAGCTGGCCACGCTCGACGAGGTATTCCGTGCCCGTGATCACCTGAAGGCGCACGGCGTCGAGATCGTCTACCAGGGCCGCCGCCGCGCCGGCTGCCAGGTCTCGGTCGAGTTCCTCGATCCCGACGGCCACCATCTCGAACTCTACTGGGGGGTCGACCAGATCGGCTCCGACGACCGCGCCCGGCCGGCCGAGGAATGGCGCCAGACCATGACCCTGGAGGATGCCGTGCGCACGGCCCCGCCGGGCCAGGACACGACCCTGCACGATTCCGGGCTGAGGAGACTCGTGGCCGACGCCTAGGCTGGCATGCCGCTTGCTGCCGGGAGCCCATAGTCGAGGAGGGCTCCATGGACATCGGTGTGTTCATTCCGATCGGAAACAATGGCTGGCTGATCTCCACCACGTCGCCGCAATATATGCCGAGCTTCGATCTCAACCGGCAGATCGTTCAGAAGGCCGAGGGCTACGGGCTCGATTTTGCCCTGTCGATGATCAAGCTGCGCGGCTTCGGCGGCGAGAGCGAGTTCTGGGACCACAATCTCGAATCCTTCACCCTGATGGCGGGTCTCGCGGCGGTGACCGAGCGCATCCGGCTCTATGCGTCCGTCGCGGTGCTCACCATCCCGCCGGCCATCGTCGCGCGAATGGCTTCGACCATCGATTCGATCTCGCATGGCCGGTTCGGCGTGAACATCGTGTCGGGCTGGGCGAAGGACGAATACGAGCAGATGGGCCTGTGGCCGGGCGAAGCCTATTTTGGCTACCGCTACGATTACAGCACCGAGTTCGTCACGGTGATGAAGGAGCTCTGGGAAACCGGCACTTCCGACTTCAAGGGCAAGTACTTCCAGATGTCGGACTGCAAGCTCTCCCCGCGCCCCGGGACGCCGATCAAGATCGTCAGTGCGGGCCAGAGCCCGCGCGGCATGGAGTTCGGCGCGACCTACTGCAACTACAACTTCACGCTGGGCAAGGGCGTGAACACGCCGACCGCCCATGCGCCGACCAACCAGCTGATGGTCGACGCAGCGGCAAAGACCGGCCGTGACGTCGGCAACTACGTGCTGATGATGGTGATCGCCGACGAGACCGACGAGAAGGCGATGGCCAAGTGGAAGCTCTACAACGAGGGCGCCGACATGGGCGCGATGGCCTGGATGTCGGGCCAGGCCGACGCCGATCCCAACGCCGCCGAGGGCGGCACCGCCAAGGCGATCTCCGCACCCGAGGGCGCGATCAACTTCAACATGGGCACCCTCGTGGGCTCCTATGCGAGCGTCGCGAAGATGCTCGACGAATGCGCCACGGTGCCCGGCACCAAGGGCATCATGCTGACCTTCGACGATTTCCTGGCCGGCATGGACCAGTTCGGCCAGCACATCCAGCCGCTGATGAAGTGCCGCAGCGACCGCCTGGTCAAAGAAGCAGCCTGAGCGCCGCTTCCGGCTGAACCTGCTACCATGGTCGGCATGACGACCATGGAAAGCCCTGACCGCTGGCGCTCACACGGGCCGATGTCGGCGCCCGGCGACGGAATGTTGACCTTCGACGGACTGCCCCTCGACGTCGGATTGCTCTGCCGCGTTGTGCAGGGCGTGCTGATCCATTCGGATTGGCTCGCAGCCTATGGTGTGAGCGAAGCGCAGTTCCGGACGGTGTCGCGCGAGACGCTGCCGCTGGCTGGCCGGCTCAGGCAGATCGCCGAACTCGATGGTGCAGCGCTGACGGTGGAGCGAGCGCTCGATCGGCGCGCGGTCGGCACCTGCCGCGATTATGCGTTGATGCTGTGCGGTATGCTGCGCCAGCAAGGCGTGCCGGCGCGCGTGCGTTGCGGCTTCGCGACCTACTTCCGCCGGGCGTGGGAGGATCACTGGATCTGCGAGTACTGGCGGGAGGGTCGCTGGCGCCGCGCCGACGCCCAGCTCGACGGTGTCATCGCGGCAAGTCTCGGCATCGACTTCGATCTCACCGATCTGCCGGACGACAAGTTCATCACCGCCGGCGAGGCCTGGCGGCGCTGCCGTTCAGGGGCTGCCAATCCGGAAGCCTTCGGCCATGGCGAGCAGGCAAGCGGCCTGTGGTTCGTGCGCGTCAACGTCGTGCGCGACCATCATTCGGTGAACGGGCGCGAGACGTCGGCGTGGGACACGTGGCGGCAGGCAACCGCGGCGGATCATGTCTTGTCGGATGCAGAGTGCGCCGAGACCGATGAACTTGCTGCTCATCCGGAGACTTCGTCGATCGAACCAAGCCCGCCATGGCTCGGTCGTTGAAACAGAGTCACCGCGCTTTAGTAACACACGCACGCTACCCTCATCCTGAGGAGGTCGCGAAAGCGACCGTCTCGAAGGATGGGCAACAGACTTGGTGCGGGTGCCCACCCTTCGAGACGCGGTCCTGCGGACCGCTCCTCAGGGTGAGGTGGTTATTCAGACGCGACGCTCACAAAGTATTCATGCAGAAGCCGCCGTCGATCAGGATGTTCTGTCCCGTGATGTAGGCCGCCGGCACGCCGCAGAGGAAGGCGCAGGTGTCGCCGAACTCCGACGGGTCGCCGAAGCGGCCGGCCGGGATGGTGGCGGAGACCTTGGCGCGGTCGCTGCCCAGCGCGTTGGTGCGCTCGGTGGCGAAGGCGCCCGGCAGCAAATTGTTGATGGTGACGCCCTTCGCGGCGACCTGGCGCGATACGCCGGCCACGAAGCCGGTGAGGCCGAGGCGCGTGGCGTTCGACAGGTCGAGGTTGATGTAGGGGCGCACGCTGGTCATCGACGTGATGTTGACGATGCGGCCGAAGCCGCGCGCCATCATGCCGTCGACGCAGTGCGTGATGGTGTGCACGGCCGACAGGAAGTTGGCGTCGATGGCGCGCGACCAATCCTCCGGCGTCAGCTCGCGGAAGTCCTTCTTCGGCGGACCGCCGGCATTGTTCACCAGGATGTCGGGATCGGGACAGGCCGCGAACAGCGCCGTGCGGCCCTCCGGTGTCGAGACGTCGGCAACCACCGCCGTCACTTTGGCGCCGGTCGCGCTGCGCAGCGCGGCAGCCGTCTCCTCGAGCTTGTCGGGTCGACGGCCGTTGAGCACCAGCTCGCAGCCGGCGCGGCCCAGCGCCTCGGCACAGGCGCGCCCGAGCCCGTCGCTGCTGGCGCAGACGATCGCCTTGCGGCCCTTGATGCGCAAGTCCATCGGATCCTCCCGCTACGCTACCTATTTCTCAGGCTTTCTTCCCGCCCATCCAGCCCTTCACCGTTTCGCGGAAGCGCTGGAAGGCGACATAGAGGCCCGGGATCACGAAGATGCCGAGGAACGACGCCGCGATCATGCCGCCGAACACCGCGGTGCCGACGGCGCGCTGGGTGGCCGCGCCGGCGCCGGAGGAGATGACCAGCGGCACCAGGCCCAGGATGAAGGCGAACGACGTCATCATGACCGCCCGGAACCGCAGGTTGGCCGCCGTCGTGGCCGCGGTCACGATGTCGGCTCCCTTGTCGCGTTCGGCCATCGCGAACTCAATGATCAGGATGGCGTTCTTGGCCGCCAGCGCGATCAGCACGACGATGCCGATCTGGGCGAAGATGTTGTTGTCGAGGCCGGAGACGAACAGCGCCGTCACCGCGCCGAACAGGCCGACGATGACCGACAGAAGGGCGGCCACCGGGATCGCCGTGCTCTCGTAGAGGCCGACCAGGAACAGGTAGGCGAAGACGACGGCGAGGCCCAGGATGAAGCCGGTCTGGCCGCTGGCCGCCTTCTCCTGGAGCGCCGTGCCCGTCCACTCGAAGCCGTAGCCGGCGGGCAGGGTGCGGGTCGCGAGCTTTTCCATGGCGGCGATGGCGTCGCCAGAGGAGTAGCCCGGCGCCGGTGCCCCGTTCACCACCACGGAGCGCAGGTTGTTGTAGCGGACGACCGAGGAGGGCGCGGTGACCATCTCGATGTTCGCCACCGCCTGCAGCGGCACGAGTTCGCCGCTCGACGAGCGCACGCGTACGCGGAACACGTCGTTCACCTTGCTGCGGTCGGAAGCCTCGGCCTGCACCTTCACCTGCCAGGTCCGGCCGAACAGGTTGAAGTCGTTGGTGTAGGCGCCGCCAAGCGCGGTCTGCATGGCGGAGAAGATGTCGGCGATCGAGATGCCCAGTGCCTGGGCGCGCTCGCGGTCGAGCTTGAGATTGATCTGCGGCGTCGAGGCACTGTAGGTGGTGTAGACCCCGGCAAGCTCCGGCACTTCCTGCGCCGAGATCATCACGCCGCGCGCTACGGCGGCGAGGTCGGCCGGCGCGGCGCCGGCGAGCGACTGAACCACGAACTCGAAGCCCGACGAATTGCCCAGCCCCATGATGGGCGGCAGGTTGAAGGCAAAGACGTTGGCGGACGCGATCTGGCTGAACGCGGCGTTCAGCTCCTTCAGTGCACTGAACACCGAGAGCGAAGGGTCTTTCCTCTGGTCGAACGGCTTCAGCTCGACCACGACCAGTGCCCGGTTGGGCAGCGCCAGGCCGTCGATCAGGCTGTAGCCCGAGACGGTGAAGACGCTCTGCTTCCAAGGCCGGTTCGCGATGGTCTTCTCGACCTCCTCGACGGCTGCCAGGGTACGGTTGGTCGACGCCGCGTCGGGGAGCTGCACCTCGGCCATGAAGGCGCCCTGGTCCTCGTCGGGCAGGAAGCCCGAGGGCACCATGGAGCCGATGCCGCCGGTCGCGGCGGCGAAGCCCACGACCAGCAGGAGCGCCACGATCCCGCGCCGCGCCATCGGCGTCACGACCTTGGTGTAGCCGTCGCGTGTCTTGTCGATGCGGCTTTGCATCCAGCCCATGACGCCGGTCGGCTTCTTGCGATGCTTCAGGATCAGCGAGCAGAGCGCCGGCGACAGCGTGAGCGCGTTGATCGCGGAGATGATCATCGAGACCGACACGGCCACGGCGAACTGCGCGTAGAGCTGGCCGGAGATGCCGGGGATGAAGGCGGTCGGGATGAATACCGACAGCAGCACCAGCGTGATGGCGATGATCGGTCCGGTGACCTGGCCCATGGCCTTCTCGGTCGCCTGCGGGACCGTGAGCTCGGGCTCGTGTTCCAGGATGTGTTCGACCGCCTCGACCACGACGATGGCGTCGTCGACCACGATGCCGATGGCAAGCACCAGCGCCAGCAGCGAGATGGTGTTGGCCGAGTAGCCCAGCGCCAGCATGACGGCGAAGGTGCCGATCAGCGCGACCGGCACGGCGATGATGGGAATCAGGGTGGCGCGCAGGTTGCCGAGGAAGATGAAGACGACGATCGCGACGAGGACGAAGGCCTCGATCAGCGTGGTGATCACGCTCTTGATCGTGGCCTGCACGAACACGGTGGTGTCGTACATGACGTTGTAGGCGACATCCTCGGGGAAGCGCGGCTCCAGCGCCTTGATCGCGTCGCGCACGCCCTGGGCGGTGGCGAGCGCATTGGCGCCGGGGAGCTGGTAGATCTGGATGCCGGCCGCGGCCTGGCCATTGTAGCGGCCGAGCTGGTCGCTGGTCTTGGAGCCCAGCTCGACACGGGCGATGTCCTTGACCCGAACCAGCGCGCCGTCCGACTTGGCGCGCACCACGATGTTCTCGAATTCCTCGACCGTCACGAGGCGGCCCTGCGTCGTGATGTTGAGCTGGAAGCTGACATCGTCGAGCAATGGCGCGGCGCCCACCAGGCCGACGGCGGCCTGCACGTTCTGGGCCTGTACCGCCTGCACCACCTCGTTGGGGGTGATGTCGAGGCTCGCCATGCGCTCGAGGTTCAGCCAGATGCGCATCGAGTAGTCGAGCGCGCCGAACAGCGTGGCCTCGCCGACGCCCGGCACGCGCCGCAGCGTATCGAGCAGGGTGATGGTCGCGAAGTTCGACAGGAACAGCGCGTCGCGCGAACCGTTGGGCGAATAGACGGCCACCACCTGCAGCAGCGCCGAGGACTGCTTCTTGGTGGTGACGCCGAGCCGCTGAACCTCGGGCGGCAGGAGCGCGATTGCCTGGTTGACCCGGTTGTTGACGTTGACGGTGTTGAGGTCGGGGTCGGAACCGACCTCGAAGCTGACGCTGAGCGCGTAGCTGCCGTCGCCGCCCGACGTCGACTTCATGTAGATCATGCGTTCGACGCCATTGACCTGCGCCTCGATGACCTGCGCCACGCTTTCCTCGACCGCCTGGGCCGAGGCGCCGGGATAGGTCGCGGTGACGCGGACCTGCGGCGGCACGATGTCGGGGAACTGCGCCACCGGCAGCGCCGTCATGGCGATGAGGCCGGCGATGGTGATGACCGTGGAGATGACGAACGCCAGCCGCGGCCGGCGGATGAACAGCGACGAGATCGTCATGATTTACTGCTTCTGCGTCGAGGCTGCGGGCGGCGCCACGGTGGGATTGACCGTCATGCCCGGCCGCACGCGCTGCTGGCCCTGGACGATGACCCTCTCGCCGGCCTGGAGGCCTGAGGTGATGGCGACCATGCCGTCGCGCGAGACGCCGGTCCGGACGCGCTTCTGCTCGACCACGTTCTTGTCGTTGACGACGAACAGGTAGGCGCCGGTCTGGTCCTGGGCGATGGCGGCCTGCGGGACGGCGACCGACGTCGGGACCTGCTCGCCCTCGATGATGACGCGCAGGGTCTGGCCGTCGGTCAGCGTGCCGTCCGTGTTGGGGAAGGTGGCGCGCACGATCTGGCCGTCGGTCTTGGCGTCGACCGTGTTGTCGATGAAGTCGATCTTGCCCTTTTCCTTGTAGATCGAGCCGTCGGCCAGCCGGATGCGCACGACGATGCTGTTCGGGTCGGCGGCCTGCTCGCGGCGGGCGTCGAGCAGCTCGCGCTGGGTCACGGGGAAGAGCACGCGGATCGGGTTTTCGCTGACGACGGTGGCCAGCACGCCCGAATCGGGGCTGACGAGGTTGCCCGGCGAGAAGGCGGCGCGGCCGATCCGGCCGTCGATCGGCGACTTGATCTCGGTATAGGAGAGCTGCAGCTCGGCGTCGCGGAGCTGGGCGCTGGCGTCCTCGACCTGCGCCTTGGCCTGCAATTGCTCGGAGAGCCGCTGGTCGTAGGTGACCTGGGTGCCGGTGTTGGTGCGCAGCAGCTCGGCGGCGCGCTTCAACTGGGTCTCTGCGTTGGCCAGCGCGGCCAGTGCGGCATCCCGCTGGGCCTTCTTCTGGTCGACCGCCGCCTGGTAGGTCTCGGGCTCGATGGTGAAGACGACCTGGTCCTTCTTGACCTGATCGCCGTCGGCGAACTTGCGCGGGCCGAGGAAGCCCTTCACGCGGGCGCGGAGCTCGACCTTGTCGACCGCAGCGGCGCGGCCGATGAATTCGGCCTGGTCGGCGATCGGCTTCATCTCGGCGGGCTGGACGAGGACGGCCGGCGGCGGACCGCCCTGCTGGGCGCGTGCGGGCGCCGTGCTGCAGACAGCGCAAAGCGCCGCAGCGACGAGCATCGATGCCGTCGAACGCCGGTTCTTCATCGTCAATTTCCCCGCTCAAATCTCGCACCCGAAGAGTGCCTCAATTCCCCCGGATGGTCACGGCAATTCAGGCCGATTGGGCCTTGCAAGACAGCGTGTGATCGGAGAGGAGTCGGGGATGCAGGCGTTGCGATGGTTGGCTCTCGTTTTCGCGGCGGTGTGCGCCGTCGCGCCATTGCACGTTTCCGCGCAGGCTCCGGCCCAAGCTCCGGTCCAGGCTCCAGCACCAGCGCAGACGCCGGGCTCGGCGCAGCGCAGCAGCTTTGCCAATCCCGCCGAGTACGACAGCTACATGGCGGCGCTGAATACCCGGGATCCGGCGCGCAAGGCGCAGGCGATGGAAGTGTTCATCGCGTGGTATCCCGGCAGCATCCTCCGCTTCGAGGCGCATGAGCAGGCGATCTCCGCGTGGCAGGCCGCCAACCAGCCGGCCAAGGCCGACGTGCTGGTCGCCCGCCTGTTGCAGGTCGATCCCGACAATGTCCGCGCGCTCGCCAACCGGGCTTATGTGGGACGCCTCAAGGCCTCCGGAGGCGAGGTCGCGGCGCTCGCCGGCGCGGTGACGGCCTCGCAGCGCGGCCTCGCGGTGATGCCCAAGTGGCAGAAGCCGGCGCTGCTCGACGACGAGGGCTTCGCGAAGGTGAAGGAGCAACTCGCCGGCATCTTCAACGGCGTGCTGGGCTTCGCGGCGTTGCAGGAGAAGGACTACGACAGGGCGCGCGTGTTCTATCGCGAGGCGGTCGCGGCCGACCCGACCAATCTTCAGGATGTCTATCAGTACGCCGTCGTGCAGCTCGAAGGCTCGCCGGTCGATGCGCTGGGCTTCTGGTACGGCGCCCGCGCGATCGCCATCGCAAAGGCGGCGAAGAACGATTCGGCCGCGCAGGACATCGACCGCTATGTCCGCTCGCGCTATCGCGTCTATCGCGGCAGCGAGGAGGGATGGGACGCGATCGTGACGCGCGTGGCCAACGAGACCGCGCCGCCGGCCAACTTCAAGCGATCGATCCCGCGCGCCATGACCCCGCCGGAACAGGCGTTGCAGGTGCTGGAGGATAACGAGGCGAACAAGCTCACCCCGGCGCAATGGGTCCTGGTGCTGCGCCACCGCGATGTCAGCCCGGCCAACAAGCGCGCGGCCGAGGCGGTGTGGAAGGCGATCGGCGAGAGGCAGGCCGCCTCGCGGCTCAAGCTCATGTTCAAGGTGATCTCGGTCACGCCCGAGCGCATCGAGGGCGCGATCACCGACGAGGCACAGGCCGGCAATCTCGTCGACATCGAGGTCACGACGTCGCGTCCGCTGAACCCGCCGCCGTCGGTGGGCACGAAGATCGCGATGTTCGGCACGTTGAGCGACTACCGCACCCAGCCGTTCATGTTCCGCTTCGTCCGCGCCGAACTCGCGCCGGAATCGATGCCGGTGGCCGGCGGACAGTGCGCCGACCCGCGGCCGAAGATGTGCACCAAGGATTATCGTCCCGCTTGCGGCCAGCTGCGCGACGGCTCGCGCAAGACCTACAGCAACGCCTGCACCGCGTGCACCGACCCGCAGGTCGTCACCCAGGGCGCTGGCGCCTGCCCGTAGGGATTTCCGCCTCCGGCCGAGCTTTGCTCGGCCTAATGCGCCATCAATAGCGGCACGCGGCAGGACGAGATGACCTTGCCGGTCGCGCCGCCGAGGCCGAGGAAGCTCAGCACCTGGCCGCGGCCGTAGGCGCCCATCACCAGCAGGTCGGCGCCCTTGCCGTGCGTGTAGTCGAGCAGGGCGCGGCCGCGTGCACGGCCCGACACAGCGCCGGGATCGATCGCGTCGATGACGGTCTTGATGCCGTGGCGGCCGAGGTTGCGCGCGAGGTACGAGGCGCCGACATCGTCGGCCTTCGAGCCGACGACCAGCAGCGTCACGCTGTTGGCCTTCGCGAGGAACGGCAGGGAGTATTCTACGGCGCGGGCGGCCTGGAAGCTGCCGTTCCATGCCACGACGATCGAGCCGAAGCCGCCGCTGCCGGCGTTCGGCGGCGCGATCATGACGGCGCGGGCGCATTCATGGATGGCGGCCTCGACGGTGGCGGGCGCGACGTTCTCGGGATCCGAGCCTGGACGGCCCAGCACCAGCAGGTCCGAACAGCGGCCCATCGCGACCAGCGTGTCGAGCGTCGCGGTCTCGGCGGCGGTGTAGGTCGAACCCGTCAGGCCTCCGAGGACTTCCTTGTACGCGCTCTCGGACGCCTTGCTGCGCTCCTCGAGCCGGTCGTCGTCGAGATTCATGATCAGCGGCATCGCCTCGCCGCTCATGGCGAGACCGCCGACGGCGCCGCCGGCCGGGCCGACCGGGAGGTGCAGCGCGTCCACGCTGGCGTCGAAGATCGAGGCGACCCGGGCGGCCAGCCGGAACGACATCGCGGCATCGGGACCGCCCTCGGACACGGCCAGAATCGACTTCATCATGTGAACATTCCCCCAACGGATCTCTTCAGGACGCGCGATTAAGAAGCGGCAGCGCGTCCGGTGCAAGCCAAGTCTTTCGGCCGGCGGCTTTGGCCGCCGCCATATCTCAACGGCGCATGTCAGCTTCGCGCCGCCTGCGCGAGACCGGTCATCAGTTCGGCCACGCCGCTCAATTCCTGCCCGGCCTTGCGGGCGCCCTGAAGCACCTCTTCGAGGGAGCGGCCATTGGTCAGCGACGCAGCGCCCCAAAGCAGCGCCGAGCGCATGCCGCTCTTGCAGAAGGCGACGACCCGGGCGTCGCCGGCCGCCAGCAGGTCGGCGAGGGCGCGGACCTGGTCGGGCGTGGCGCGCGGGCCGGAGAAGGGCAGGTCGAGGAATTGTAGTCCGGCTGCCTCGGCGGCAGCCCGCAGGTCGGCGGTCCTGGGCTGGCCGAAGAAGGCCTCGCCGTCGGGCCGGTTGTTCACCACGGCGGTGAAGCCCGCGCCGGCGATCTCCTTCATGTCGCCCGGTGTGAGTTGGCCCGACACGGACACAGTGTCGTCCACGGGGAGAAGGGAAAGGCTCATGTCGACAGCTCGCGTTTGCGGATCCAGTGAATGAGGGGCAGAGCCAGCAGGACCATCCAGAGCTTGCCCATGATCTGGCCGGCCACATAGTCGAGGCTGCCGAAGGCCAGCCACAGGAACAGGACGCTGTCCGCCACGAGGCCCACGACGCTGCTGGCGAGGACGGCGAGCACCAGGCCGCGCGACTGCAGCGGCGTGTAGACGGCGAAGTCGGCGAGTTCCGAGAGCAGGAAGGCGACGGTCGAGGCGATGAGGAGCTGCGGCGGCGCGACGGCGCCCGACAGGGCCGCGCCGGCCACGATGGCCCCCAGGGTGACGCCGCGACCCAGGCGCCGCTGCACGAGATCACGAAGGACCAGCGCCAGGCCGATCATCAGCACGCCCGACGGCGCCATCAGCGGCTTGGCCCCGGGGCCCCACGGCCAGACCGGCACCAGGCACGGGCCCTGCGGCACGCAGACGGTGCCGACATGCCCGATCATCCAGTTGGCGAGCGGGATGCAGGCGACGAAAGCCAGGAAGTAGGCGAGGCCTTCGAACTTGGCCCGCTTGGACGAAATCATGCCCGCGCTCCTAGCAGGTCTGTCGCGCCACTGGAACCCGCGGGAACCGGCCCGCGATGGTTGCGTTCAAGAGCACACAATCCAGGAGTAATTCATGCAGTCCATCGCCCGCCGTTCCGTCCTGTTCGGCGTTGCCGCCCTGTCGGTTCTTCCGGCCGGCGCCGCGCTCGCCGTCAACGCGCTACCCGACGCCCGTTTCGTGGGCTTCGCCCAGGAATTCAACGACTTCGAGATCGCCTCGGGCCGCCTCGCGCTCGCCAAGTCGACGAACGAGAACGTTCGCGGCTTCGCGGCCCGCATGGTCGCCGACCAGACGGAGGCCGCGCAGTACCTCAGCAAGTCGCGCCAGGAAGCCGGCGTCTCGTACGCGCCCGATCCGCGCAACGCGCCGGGCTGGACCGCGACCCTGCAGCGGCTGAACGTGCTGGAAGGTGTCGAGTTCGACACTGCCTACGCCAACGCCCAGCTCGCGGCGCACATCGACGCCAACGCCCAGTATGGCGCCTATTCTCAAGACGGCGGCAATGGTGCGCTGCGCCGCTATGCCCAGGGCCAGCTTCCGAAGATCCAGCAGAACCTGACCGGCGCCCGTCAGCTCGCGGGCGGCCGCTAAGCTCGCTCAGAGCGAGGATCTTCCCTCGCGCCAGGCCACGAAACCCCGCTTGCGAAGTGCGCAGGCGGGGCATTCGCCGCAGCCGTACCCCCAGTCGTTCCGCGGACCGCGCACGCTGTCGTAGCAGGTGTGGGTGTGCTCCAGGACCAGCTCGACGAGTGGATTGCCGCCCAGCTCGTTCGCCAGTCCCCAGGTCTCGGCCTTGTCGAGCCACATCAGCGGCGTGTGCAGCACGAAGGCGCGATCCATGCCGAGGTTGAGCGTGACCTGCAGCGCTTTGATCGTGTTGTCGCGGCAGTCCGGATAGCCCGAGAAATCCGTCTCGCACATGCCGCCCACCAGGTTGCGGATGTTCCGCCGCCACGCGACGGCCGCGGCGAAGGTGAAGAACAGCAGGTTGCGGCCGGGCACGAAGCTGTTGGGCAGGCCGTCCTTCTCCATGGCGAAGGCCACGTCGCGCGTCAGGGACGTGTCACTGATTTGTCCCAGCACGCCCATGTCGATGAAATGGTCTTCGCCCAGCCGGTCCGCCCATTGCGGAAATTGACGTCGGACCTCGTCCAGGACCACCAGCCGTTGATCCAGCTCGATCCGGTGCCGCTGGCGGTAATCAAAAGCGACCGTCTCGACATGCGCAAATCGCTCTAGCGCCCAGGCCAGACACGTGGTGGAATCCTGTCCACCGGAGAAGAGGACGAGGGCCGATCGAGCATCGTTCATGAGGGGCTTTATCGCCCGCAACCTCGCTCCGCGCTACAGTGTTGGCGTTTACCAGACCTATGACCACAGCGAGGGGGGAACCCATGTTCGTCTCCGATATCCTGTCGCGTAAGGGCGGTCTCGTTTTCACGATCTCTCCGGGCACCTCGGTCGCCCAGATTTCCCAGCAACTGAGCACGCGTCGCATCGGGTCGGTGCTGGTGCTCGATGGCGAGAACTCGGTGGTGGGCATCGTCTCGGAACGCGACCTCGTGCGCGCCTTCGCCAGCCATGGCGCGGCCGCGCTGGAGTTCGAGGCGCGCAGCATCATGACGCGCGATGTCGTCACCTGCGATCCCGACGACTCCATCGACCATGTGATGGAGCAGATGACGCGCGGACGCTTCCGTCATCTGCCGGTGGTGCGCCACGGTGAACTGCTGGGCCTCGTCTCGATCGGCGACGTGGTGAAGGCGCGGCTCGAAGAGGCCCGGTACGAGACCGAAGCACTCAAGGCCTACATCGTCGCCGGCTAGCGCAACGCTTAAGTTCGCGGACGATCTCCGCTAGGGTCCCCGCCGGACCCTGGGCGGAGATCGCATGTCATTACCCCTGCAAGGCAAAGTCGCGCTGGTGACGGGCGCGGGCAAGAATATTGGCCGCACGATCGCGCTGACCCTTGCGCGCGACGGCGCGGCGATCGTGGTCAACGGCCGGTCGGACAAGGCGGCGGTCGATGCCGTCGTGGCGGAGATCGAGGCGGCCGGCGGCAAGGCGATGGCCGCGATGGGCGATGTCTCCGATCCGGCGGTGCCGCCGCGTCTCGCCGCGGAGGCTGCCGCAAAGTTCGGTGGCGTCGACATCCTCGTCAGCAATGCCGGCCTGCGCCGCCAGACTTCCTTCCTCGACATGTCGTTCGACGAATGGCGCGAGATCATGTCGGTCGCGCTCGACGGCGCCTTCCTGCTGGGCAAGGCGATCGTGCCGCAGATGGTGGCGCGCGGCGGCGGCGCCTTCGTGGCGCTGTCGGGCATCTCGACGCATGTCGGCACGCCCAATCGCTGTCACGTCTCGGCTTCCAAATCGGGCCTTGAAGGGCTGATGCGGGCGCTCGCGGTCGAGCTGGCGCCGCACGGCATCACCTGCAACGCGCTGGCACCGGGCGCCATCGACACGACGCGTGGGGCGGCCGCCGGCGCGGCGCCGCCCAATCGCGTGAACCGGCCCATTCCGCTCAAGCGCTTCGGCACGGTCGAGGAGATCGCGGCGATGGTACGGCTGCTGGTCGGACCGGACGGCACCTTCATCACCGGTCAGACGATCCACGTGAACGGCGGCGAATTCCTGACATGAGGAACCTCATCACCGACGTCCCCGGCGTTCTCGTCGGCAACGCCCAGGACATGCGTGCGGCCACGGGCGCCACCGTCGCGATCTTCGAGCAAGGCGCAATCGCCAGCATCTCGACCCTGGGCGGCGCGCCGGGCGACCGCATGGCCACCTCGCTCGAACCCGAGGCGGTGGGGCAGGCGATCGATGCCGTCGTTCTGTCGGGCGGTTCCGTCTACGGGCTCGACGCCGCGGGCGGCGCCTCGGCGGTTCTCTGCCAGCGTGGCCAGGGGCGGACCTTCGGCGGCCTCGCCATTCCGGTCGCGGTGCAGGCGATCCTGTTCGACCTGATCAACGGTGGCGAAAAGGACTGGATGCGCGAGCCGGTGAAACACAAGCCGCCCTACTGGGATCTCGGCCGCGATGCGGCGCTGGTGGCATCGCACGAATTCGCGCTGGGCACCGCGGGCGCGGGCGTCGGCGCGACGACGGCCGGCCTGAAGGGCGGGCTGGGCTCGACCAGCGCGAGGACAAGCCAGGGCTTCACCGTCGGCGCACTCGTCGCGGTGAATGCGGTGGGTGCGGCGACGATCGGCAGCGGCCCGCATTTCTGGGCCGGCGCCTACGAGCAGGGCGACGAGTTCGGTGGACTGGGCTGGCCGGCGAAGTTGCCCGAAGACGCGCTCAGGATGCGCTTCAAGGGCCAGCCGCTGCCGGTGACGGCGACCACCATCGCGCTCGTTGCGACGGATGCGACGCTCACCAAGGCGGAGTGCAAGCGTCTCGCCATCATGGCCAATGACGGGCTGTCGAAGTCGCTGCGTCCGGTTCACGCGCCCAACGACGGCGACACGGTGTTTGCCGCCGCGACCGGCAAGGCAGGCCGTGGCGGCGACCCGCCGGTCCTGACGGAGCTGGGCACGATCGCGGCCGACTGTCTGGCGCGGGCGGTGGCGCGCGGAGTCTACGAGGCGACGGCGCTGCCGTTTCCCGGCGCCGTGCCGGACTGGAAGACGAAGTTCGGAGGCAGGCGCTGATGAGCTATTTGATCGTCTTCGTGGGCGCGGGCATCGGTGGCGCGGCGCGCCACGGGATGAACATCTGGGTGGCGAGGCTGCTGGGTTCGCACTTTCCCTGGCACACGCTGGTGATCAACATCCTGGGCTCGATCGTGATGGGCCTGATCACGGGCTGGTTCGCCGAGCGCATGGGCGCGGCCGCCCACTACCGGCTGTTCCTCGCCACCGGGATCATGGGTGGCTTCACGACCTTCTCCGCCTTCTCGCTCGATGCCGTGCTGCTGTGGGAGCGCCATGAATACCTGATGGCGGCGCTGTATGTCGGCGGCTCGGTCGCCGGCGCCATCGCGGGCCTCGCCGCCGCGCTCTGGATCATGGGCAAGGCGCTGGCGTGAGCCAGCCGAACACCTTCGACGTCGTCGTCCTGGGCGGCGGCGCCGCGGGGCTGATGTGCGCGATGCGCGCCGGCCACCGCGGGCGAAAAGTCCTGCTGCTCGATCATGCCGAGAAGGTCGGCAAGAAGATCCTGATCTCGGGTGGCGGGCGCTGCAACTTCACCAATCTCGACGCACGGCCGGAGGCGTTCCTCTCGGCCAATCCGCATTTCGCCAAGTCGGCGCTGGCGCGCTACACCCAGCACGACTTCATCGAGCTGGTGAACAGGCACAAGATTGCCTGGCACGAGAAGACGCTGGGCCAGCTCTTCTGCGACGGCTCGGCGCGGCAGATCGTGGCGATGCTGCTCGACGAATGTGCCGCCGTGGGCGTCGACGTGCGGGTCGCGCACAAGGTCACGCGCGTGGAGAAGTCCGATCGCTTCACCGTCGCGACGGACCATGGCGATTTCTTCGCCGCCTCCGTCGTGCTGGCGACGGGTGGTCTCTCGATCCCGAAGATGGGCGCGACCGGCCTCGCCCACGAGGTGGCTCGCCAGTTCAGGTTGCGCGTTACCGAAACGCGCCCGGCGCTGGTGCCGCTCACGCTGCCCGTCCCGGAGATCAGCGGCGTGTCGCTCGAGGTCGAGGCGCGCTGCGGTCGGGCGCGCTTCCGCGAGGCGCTGCTGTTCACCCATCGCGGCCTGTCGGGCCCGGCGATCCTGCAGGTTTCGTCCTACTGGAAGCCGGGACAGGAAATCACCGTCGACCTGCTGCCCGATCTCGATGCCGCATCGTTCCTCAAGGAGCGCAAGCGCACGCGCCCCAAGGCCGAGCTGCGTACGATCCTGGCAGAAATCCTGCCGCAGCGACTGGCGCAAAGTCTGGCGACCGAAGGCACCATGGCGGGCCAGCGCGACCGCGATCTCGAAACGCTTGCGAACAGGATCAAGCTCTGGACGGTCGTGCCGACCGGCACCGAGGGCTACGCCAAGGCCGAAGTCACGCTGGGCGGCATCGACACCGACGGACTCTCCTCGAAGACGATGGAAGCAAAGAAGGTCCCCGGTCTCTACGCGATCGGCGAGGCGGTCGACGTCACCGGCTGGCTGGGCGGCTACAATTTCCAGTGGGCCTGGTCGAGCGGGTGGGTGGCCGGCGAGGCCGCCTGATCGGTCAGTGACCGAGGTAGCTGCGCCGCAGGTCGGGATCGCGGGCGAGGTCGGCGGCGCTGCCTGACAGCGCGATGCGGCCGTTCTCCAGCACATAGGCGCGGTGCGCGATGGCGAGTGATTGCACGACGTTCTGCTCGACCAGCAGGATCGCGAGCCCCTGCCGGTTGAGGCGGCCGATCAGGCCGAACATCTCTTCGACCAGCAGCGGCGACAGGCCGAGCGAGGGCTCGTCGAGGATCAGCAACCGCGGCTCGCTCATCAGCCCGCGGCCGATCGCCAGCATCTGCTGCTCACCGCCCGACAGCGTGCCGGCCGATTGCGAAAGCCGCTCGCGCAGGCGCGGGAAGGTCTCCAGGACGCGCTCCAGGTTGGCGGTGCGGTTGGGCTTGCCGCGGCGATAGCTGCCAAGTTCGAGATTGTCGCGCACCGACAGGTTGGGAAAGACACGGCGGCCTTCCGGCACCTGCACCAGGCCCGCCTCGACGATGTGCATGGACGAGGCGCCCATGATCTCGCTGCCATCGAAGCGAATCGAGCCGCCGCGCGGCCGGTAGAGGCCGGAGACATTGTTGTTGAGCGTCGACTTGCCCGCGCCGTTGCTGCCCAGCAGGGCCACGATTTCGCCCGCGCCGACCGCGAGGTCGATGCCGCGCAGCACTTCGATGGCGCCGTAGCCCGCGCGCAGGGATGCGACTTCAAGCACGGAGCACCTTCGCGGCGCCGCGGCCGAGATAGGCTTCGATGACTTCCTCGTTGTCGGCGATGGCGGCCGGCGTCCCCTCGGCAATCATGCGGCCCTGGTTCAGCACATAGACGCGCTCGGCAAGCGAGGTCACGGCCTGCATGACGTGCTCGATCAGCAGGATGGTGACACCGGAGGCGCGGATGTTCCGGATGACGCCGACGATCTCGACGATCTCCGTCGGATTGAGGCCGGCCATCACCTCGTCGAGCAGGAGCAGCCGCGGTCCCGTAGCGAGGGCGCGCGCCAGTTCGAGTCGCTTGCGGCCGGCGACGGTGAGGTCGGCGCCGCGCTGGTCGAGCTGGTCCTTCATCCCGACCAGGCCTGCCACCGCCTCGGCCTCGCGCGCGGCGAGGTGGCGGTCGGCGGTGTGGAGATAGGCGCCGACCATGATGTTCTCGCGCACGCTGATGCCCGCGAAAGGCTGCGTGATCTGAAAGGTGCGGACCATGCCCGCGGCGCAGATGCGATGCGGCGCCAGGCCGGTGATCGGCTTGCCCTCGAAGGTAACCGTGCCGGCATCGGGTCGGTGGAAGCCCGCGATGGTCGCGAACAGGGTCGTCTTGCCCGCACCGTTGGGCCCGATCAGTCCCACGATCTCGCCCGGCGCCACGTCGAGCGAAGCGCGGTCCACGGCCTTGAGGCCGCCGAAACTCTTGGAGACCTCGCGCACCTCAAGCATGGCGCCGCTTCCTGCGGAACAGGCTCATCAGCCCGTCGGGCAGCCGCGCCACGATCAGGATCAGCATGATGCCATAGACGATCAGGCTGAGCGGCTGGACGTTCTTGAGGGCCGGTACGACGCTGGCCAGCCAGCGCGTCACTTCGTTGATGCCCATCAGCGTGAACGAGCCGATCAGCGGCCCGAAGATCGTGCCCGCGCCACCGACCATGCTGACCAGCAGCATCTCGACCGACTTGTCGACGCCGAAGGCGATGCCGGGATCGATGTAGAGGTACTTCTGCGCATAGAAGGTGCCGCCGGCCGCGCACATCGCGCCCGACAGAGTGAGTACCTTCACCTTCTCGGCGAAGACGTCGATGCCCAGCGCCCGCGCCGCATCCTCGTTCTCGCGGATCGCCACGAGCCGCGCGCCGAAACGGCTGCGCGTCAGATGCCAGGCGATCAGCAGCGAGACGACGCAGAGCAGAAGCGCGAGGTAATAGACCCAGATCGGGTCCTTGAACTGGAAGTTGATCGGCCGCGGGTCGGACTTGAGCAGCATGCCGAGCCCGCCCTTGGTGAAGGGCACCGAATTGGCGAGGATGCGGAAGACCTCGGCGAAGGCCAGCGTGATCAGCGCGAAATAGGAGCCGCGCAAACCGGCCCGGAAGGACAGCACGGCGATCATCCAGCCCACCGCGCCGCCGGCCGCCATGGCGGCCGGCCAAGCGAGCCAGGGGTTCCAGCCCCAGGTCACTTGCAGGATGGTCGATGTGTAGGCACCGGTCCCGAAGAACACGACATGGCCGAACGAGGTCTGGCCCGCGAAGCCGCCGGCGATGTTCCAGGACTGCCCGATGAAGGCGGTGAAGAAGACCAGCATGCCGATCGTGACGAGATAGTTCGGTACCAGCAGCGGGTAAGCCAGCGCGGCCAGCAGACCCAGCGCGCAGAGCAGGGCGGCGCGGTTCACG
Source organism: Reyranella sp. (assembly GCA_021732965.1). GTDB lineage: Bacteria > Pseudomonadota > Alphaproteobacteria > Reyranellales > Reyranellaceae > Reyranella. Next base: position 1,228 of record JAKFVZ010000270.1, on the reverse strand, counting down.
CCTTGCTCCCGAACAGGCCGGTGGGTTTCAGCAGCAGGATCAGGATGAAGATCAGCGAGATGCCGATCTGGCCGAGCTGCTCGCCCAGGAACAGGCCGCCGAGCGATTCGGTGATGCCGATGATGAACCCGCCGACTGCCGCGCCCGCGAAGCTGCCCATGCCACCCAGCACGACGATGGTGAAGGCCACGAGGACGAAGGCGTGGCCCGACGACGGCGTCACGTAGTAGGTCGGCATCAGCAGGCACGCCGCGGCGCCGAGGCAGGCGATGCCGATGCCGTAGGACACGGCGAAGACGTTCTCGACGTCGATGCCGACCAGCCGCGCGCCCTGCCGTTCCTTGGCGACGGCGCGGATCGCCTTGCCCATGTCGCTCTTCGCCATGTAGAGGCCGAGCGCGGCGCAGATCACCAGCGAGGCGGCGAACGAGATGATCTTGGGCAGCGGCAGGAAGGCGGCGCCGATCTCGACGAAGGTGCCGGCATAGGGCACGTCAATGGTCTGCGTGTCGCCGCCGAAGAACAGCAGCGCGACATTGTCGATCACGATGGAGAGGCCCAGCGTGATCAGCAGGATGTTCTCATCGCGCCCGTGATTGTAGCGGCCGATCAGCAGCCGGTAGAGCACGAACCCGAAGCCGAAGGCGCCGGCGATCACCACCGGCAGGGCGGCGTAGGGATCGATGCCGATCAGCCGCCAGAGATAGAAGACGGCGTACATGGCCAGCATCAGCAGGCTGCCATGCGCGAAGTTGATGATGTGCAGGACGCCGTAGATCAGCGTGAGCCCGACGGCGACGAGAACGTAGATTCCGCCGGCCAGAAGGCCGTTCAGGACGCCCGCAAAGAGAAAGGCGGGATCGAACACGCCTTCAGCGTCCCGTACCCCTCATCCTGAGGAGGCCCGAAGGGCCGTCTCGAAGGATGGGCAGCAGACGCGGTGCTCGTGCCCACCCTTCGAGACGCTCACTGCGTTCGCTCCTCAGGGTGAGGTCTTTGTTGGGGAGTCCGACACGATTCGATGTCACCCGGAAGCCCTTAGAGCTTCGGCTTGGGGAACACCGCCTTGGCTGAGGCGAACGCCTCGGGCGCAATCACCTCGATCTCGCCCTTGAGCGACTGCATGGTCGCCGGTCGGCCCCCCTCGTTCTGTCCGTTGACGAACTTCGTCGGCCCGTAGGGCATCAGCTCGGCCTTGAAGGTCGAGGCGGCCAGCGCCGCGATGAGC